>NZ_JBIVHR010000026.1:0-66623 GCF_044749305.1 Pseudomonas sp. NPDC089534
CATGAAAGAGAAATGTGGCTGGTTGCATGAGAGTAAGAAGACGTCGAACGGGATGTAGCTAACTTGTAGGCTACTGCCCAGGTCACGATTCCAAGCTGACCCATGCAAACACAGTGGGCAAACTCTACGCCAACTACGGGAGGAAAAACAAGCCCTGTGAAGCCCCCGGTTTTCCTGAGCTTGCCACTAATAACCGGTTCGCGGGCGCGGGCTTAGACGATTGCGTTGTTCAGTTGTTTTCGATCGTTATAAGCCAAGTTCATATTCGAATCGAACGTTAAAACAATGCACTGTTTTATGGCGATTGCGTTACACATTAGTGCACGCATAACGCAATCGCGTTACTTATAGAAACAGTCAATCAGCCACGATAGTAGCGTTGTGGAACAAATGGCATTTTGCTTACAAGCATTGGCACCTTTTTCCCACGCACGATGGCCCAGACTGGCGTGTCGAGGGTGACGTAAGCGTTGTCGAGGTAACCCATCGCCACCGGTCCGCCCAGGGTCGGGCCGAAGCCGCCGCTGCACACGCTGCCGATGATCTCGCCCGCTTCATTGACGATTTCCGCGCCTTCGCGCACCGGCGTGCGTTCCTGCGGCAGCAGGCCGACACGTTTGCGCGCCACGCCGTTCTGCTGCTGCGCGAACACGTTGTCCGCGCCCGGGAAGCCGCCGGCCCGTGCGCCGTCGGCGCGGCGGGGTTTGGAGATGGCCCACAGCAGGCTGGCTTCGATCGGGGTGGTGTCGGTGTTCATGTCGTGGCCGTACAGGCACAGGCCGGCTTCCAGGCGCAGCGAGTCGCGGGCGCCGAGGCCGATGGCCTGGACTTCCGGTTCGGCCAGCAGGGCACGGGCGAGCTTTTCCGCGTCGGCGGCCGGCACCGAGATTTCGTAGCCGTCCTCGCCGGTGTAGCCCGAGCGGCTGACGAAGCAGTCCACGCCCAGCAGGTTCACGCGGGTGAACTGCATGAAGGTCATTTTCGCCACGTCCGGCGCCAGGCGCGCCAGCACGGTCACCGCCGCCGGGCCTTGCAGGGCGAGGAGCGCGCGCTCCTCGAACAGCGCCTCAATGGTGCACTGGCCGCCGATGTGCTTTTGCAGGTGGGCCAGGTCCTGGTCCTTGCAGGCGGCGTTGACCACCAGGAACAGTTCGTCGCCGCCCAGGTTGGCCACCATCAGGTCGTCCAGGATGCCGCCGGTTTCGTTGGTGAACATGGCGTAGCGCTGCATGCCCACCGGTAGGTCGATGATGTCCACCGGCACCAGGCTTTCCAGGGCCTTGGCGGCGCCGGCGCCGGTCAGGCGGATCTGGCCCATGTGCGAGACATCGAACAGGCCGGCCTGCTCACGGGTGTGCTGGTGTTCCTTCATCACGCCCAGCGGGTACTGCACCGGCATGTCGTAGCCGGCGAACGGCACCATGCGGGCGCCGAGTTCCAGGTGCAGGGCGTGGAGCGGGGTTTTCGACAATTGTTCGGTGGACATCTTCAACTCCTTGGAAGGTGGGCTGCTGCCGATGCGCAGGCATCAGCATTCGATAATGTTGACTGCCAGACCGCCGCGGGCGGTCTCTTTGTATTTGCTTTTCATGTCGGCGCCGGTCTGGCGCATGGTGCGGATGACCTTGTCGAGGGAGACGAAGTGCTGGCCGTCGCCGCGCATGGCCATCCGCACGGCGTTGATCGCCTTCACCGAACCCATGGCGTTGCGTTCGATGCAGGGCACCTGCACCAGTCCGCCGATGGGGTCGCAGGTCAGGCCGAGGTTGTGCTCCATGCCGATCTCCGCGGCGTTCTCCACTTGCTGCACGCTGCCGCCGAGGACTTCGCACAGGGCGCCGGCCGCCATCGAGCAGGCCACGCCGACTTCGCCCTGGCAGCCGACTTCGGCGCCGGAGATCGAGGCGTTTTCCTTGTACAGGATGCCGATCGCGGCCGCCGTCAGCAGGAAACGCACGACGCCGTCGTCGTTGGCGCCGGGGATGAAGCGCATGTAGTAATGCAGCACCGCCGGGATGATCCCGGCTGCGCCGTTGGTCGGTGCGGTGACGACCCGGCCGCCGTAGGCGTTTTCCTCGTTGACGGCCAGGGCGTAGAGGTTGACCCAGTCCAGCACCGACAGCGGATCGCGCAGGGACGACTCCGGGTTCTTGCACAGTTGCCGGTGCAGCGCCGCCGCCCGGCGCTTGACCTTCAGGCCGCCCGGCAGGATGCCTTCGTTGCGGCAGCCGGCGGCCACGCAGTCCTGCATCACTTGCCAGATCTTCAGCAGGCCGGCGCGGGTTTCCGCTTCAGGGCGCCAGGCGCTTTCGTTGGTCAGCATCACCTGGCTGATCGACAGCCCGTAGGTGGCGCAGTGGCCGAGCAGCTCCTTGGCGGTCTTGAACGGGAAGGTCAGCGGCGTGGCGTCCTCGACGATGCGGTCGGCCCCGGCGGCGTCCTCGTCGACCACGAAACCACCGCCCACCGAGTAGTACTCGCGGCTGCGGATCTGCAGGCCGGCGGCGTCGAACGCGCGGAAGATCATGCCGTTGGGGTGGTAGGGCAGGGGCTTGCGGATCATCGCCAGGTGTTCTTTCTCGTTGAACGCGATTTCGTGTTCGCCGAGCAGGTTGAGGCGGCCGTTGGCGCGGATGTCGGCCAGGCGGGCGGTGACGGTGTCGGTGTCGACGGTGTCCGGGTGTTCGCCCTCAAGGCCCAGCAGCACGGCCTTGTCGCTGCCGTGCCCCTTGCCGGTGGCGCCGAGGGACCCGTACAGCTCGACCTTCACGCAGGCGGTGGCGGTCAGCAGGTTTTCCCGGCGCAGGCCTTCGACGAAGCGCGCGGCGGCGCGCATCGGGCCGACGGTGTGGGAGCTGGAGGGGCCGATGCCGATCTTGAACAGGTCGAACACGCTTAACGACATGGTTGTTCTCCGGTTTCTTGTTATGGGGTATCAGCGGAATCTGGGGGTGCCGCATTCCCTTGTAGGAGCGGGCCTGCTCGCGATAGCGGTGCTTCAGTCGATGCATTGATTGACTGACATACCGCTATCGCGAGCAGGCTCGCTCCCACAGGGGGCTGCGGTGCAGGCGGGACCTTCGAACCGGTCCCGCCCTGTCTCAAGCGTAGCTTTCGATCGACGGGCAGGCGCAGACCAGGTTGCGGTCGCCGAACACGTTGTCGACGCGGCCGACCGGCGGCCAGTACTTGGCCTCGACCAACGACGCCACCGGGTACACCGCCTGCTCGCGGCTGTACGGGTGAGTCCACTCGCCGACCAGCTCCGCCGCGGTGTGCGGGGCGTTCTTGAGCGGGTTGTCGTCCTTGTCCAGGGTGCCGTTCTCCACCGCGCGGATCTCTTCGCGGATGCGGATCATGGCGTCGCAGAAGCGGTCCAGCTCTTCCTTGGATTCGCTTTCGGTCGGCTCGATCATCAGCGTGCCGGCCACCGGGAACGACATGGTCGGGGCGTGGAAGCCGAAGTCGATCAGGCGCTTGGCCACGTCATCGACGCTGATGCCGCTGCTGTCCTTGAGCGGACGCAGGTCCAAGATGCATTCGTGGGCCACCAGGCCGTTGCTGCCGGTGTACAGCACCGGGTAGTGCTCTTCGAGGCGGCGCGAGATGTAGTTGGCGTTGAGGATCGCCAGCTGCGAAGCGCGCTTGAGGCCGGCGCCGCCCATCATGCGGATGTACATCCAGGTGATCGGCAGGATGCTCGCGCTGCCGAACGGCGCCGCGCAGACCGCGCCTTCCTTGCGCTCCATCTCGGCGTGGCCGGGCAGGAACGGGGCCAGGTGCGACTTGACGCCGATCGGGCCGACGCCCGGGCCGCCGCCGCCGTGAGGGATGCAGAAAGTCTTGTGCAGGTTCAGGTGCGACACGTCGCCGCCGAACTTGCCCGGTGCGCAGAGGCCGACCATCGCGTTCATGTTGGCGCCGTCGATGTACACCTGGCCGCCGTTGTCGTGGATGATCGCGCAGATTTCGCGGATGCCTTCCTCGAACACGCCGTGGGTCGACGGGTAGGTGATCATCAGCGCGGCGAGGTGTTCGCGGTGCTCGATGGCCTTGGCGCGCAGGTCTTCGATGTCGACGTTGCCGCGGGCGTCGCACGCGGTCACCACCACGCGCATGCCGGCCATGTGGGCGGTGGCCGGGTTGGTGCCGTGGGCGGACGACGGGATCAGGCAGATGTCGCGGCGCTCGTCGCCACGGCTCTGGTGGTAGGCGCGGATCGCCAGCAGGCCGGCGTATTCACCTTGGGAGCCGGCGTTCGGCTGCAGCGACACCGCGTCGTAGCCGGTGGCGGCGCAGAGCATCGCTTCCAGCTCGGAGGTCAGCTGCTGGTAGCCGGCGCTCTGTTCGGCCGGGGCGAACGGGTGCAGGGCGCCGAATTCGGCCCAGGTCACCGGGATCATTTCGCTGGCGGCGTTGAGCTTCATGGTGCACGAGCCCAGCGGGATCATGGTGCGGTCGAGCGCCAGGTCCTTGTCCGCCAGCTTGCGCAGGTAGCGCATCAGCTCGGTTTCGGAGTGGTAGCGGTTGAACACCGGGTGGCTGAGGATCGGCGACTGGCGCACCAGCGCCGCCGGTAGGGTGCCTTGCGCCGAGGCGGCGAGGGCGGCGAAGTCCGGCAGGGCCTTGCCGTCGGCGAACAGCGCCCACAGGGTCTCGATGTCGGCCTGGGTGGTGGTTTCGTCCACCGACAGGCCCAGGCGCTGGGCGTCGACCGTGCGCAGGTTGATCCGCTGGGCGCGGGCCTTGTCGTGCAGCGCGGCGGTCTGCGCGCCGGTGGCCAGGGTCAGGGTATCGAAGAAGTGCTTCTGCTCGACGTTCAGGCCCAGGGCGCCCAGGCCCTTGGCGAGGATCGCGGTCAGGTGGTGCACGCGGTGGGCGATCTGGGTCAGGCCTTTGGGGCCGTGGTACACGGCGTACATGCTGGCGATGTTGGCCAGCAGCACTTGGGCGGTGCAGATGTTCGAGGTGGCCTTCTCGCGGCGGATGTGCTGCTCGCGGGTCTGCATGGCCAGGCGCAGGGCCGGCTTGCCGAAGCGGTCGACCGACACGCCGACCAGGCGGCCCGGCATGTCGCGCTTGAACGCGTCCTTGGTGGAGAAGTACGCCGCGTGCGGGCCGCCGAAGCCCAGCGGCACGCCGAAGCGCTGGGCGCTGCCGATGGCCACGTCGGCGCCGAACTCGCCCGGCGGGGTCAGCAGGGTCAGGGCCAGCAGGTCGGCGGCCACGGCCACCAGGGCGTTGGCGGCGTGGAAGCGCTCGGTCAGCTCACGGTAGTCGAACACGTCGCCGTTGCTCGCCGGGTATTGCAGCAGGGCGCCGAAGAACGGGGTCACGTCGGTCAGTTCGCGCTCGTCGCCCACGACCACGTCGATGCCCAGCGGCTCGGCGCGGGTGCGCAGCACGTCGAGGGTCTGCGGATGGCTGTGGACCGAGGCGAAGAACTGGTGGCTGCCCTTGTTCTTGCTCAGGCGCTTGCAGAAGGTCATGGCTTCGGCGGCGGCGGTGGCTTCGTCGAGCAGGGAGGCGTTGGCGATCGGCAGGCCGGTGAGGTCGCTGATCAGGGTCTGGAAGTTCAGCAGCGCTTCGAGGCGGCCCTGGGAAATCTCCGGCTGGTACGGGGTGTAGGCGGTGTACCAGGCCGGGTTCTCCAGCAGGTTGCGCAGGATCGTCGACGGCGTGTGGCAGTTGTAGTAGCCCTGGCCGATGTAGGTCTTGAACAGTTGGTTGCGGCCGGCGATGGCCTTGATCGCGGCCAGGGCCTGGGCTTCGCTCAGGCCGTCGTCCAGGCCGAGCACGCTGGTGCCCTTGATGCTGTCCGGGATGACGCTGGCGCTCAGGGCCTCGAGGGAGTCGAAGCCGAGGCTGTTGAGCATGGCCTGCTCGTCACCGGCGCGCGGGCCGATGTGACGGGCGATGAATTCGTTGGCGGTGGTCAGGTTCACTTGAGTCATGTCCGGTCTCCTCAGGCGTCGGCGTTGGCTTTGAGCAGACGGTCGTAGGCGTCCTGGTCCAGCAGTTTGCCGACGGCGCTGGCGTCGCTTGGCTTGAAGCGGAAGAACCAGCCGTCGCCCAGCGGGTCTTCGTTGACTTGTTCCGGGCTGTCGTTGAGCAGTTCGTTGACGGCGACCACGTCACCGTCCAGCGGCATGTACACGCCGCTGGCCGCCTTCACCGATTCCACCGTGGCGGCTTCGGCGCCCTTTTCGTAGGCCTGAAGCTCCGGCAGCTGAACATAGACCACGTCGCCCAGGGCGTTCTGCGCGAAAGCGGTGATGCCGACCGTGACGGTGCCGTCGGCTTCGGCGCGCAGCCATTCGTGATCTTCAGTGAAACGCAACTCGCTCATGGAAACTCCTAGGGGCCGGACTCGTCCGGTGGACGCGGTGGAAGGCTGGGGCCGTAAAGCCCTTGTTTATGGATGGGTACTTAGCAAGAACGCGGCCAATGTTGATTTATCGTTGTAAATCAATGGCTTATATAGATGCTGGTGAGTCTTGGAACGACTGGCTGTAGCGAAATCGCTACAGCTTGGGGCGGGGAGAAAAGCTGAACCGGATCAAAGCCTTGCGCGGCGGTGGTCGCAGGCGCCTGTATCGATATCGTTCCGCTGTAGCGCTTTCAGTACAGTTGGAGGTCGCTTTTGAGGCGGGTGGGGACTTGGCCGACGCCATCGCCAGCAGGCTGGCTCCCACAATGTTTTGCTGTGTCCAGGCCGTTGCGTACAGCCTGGATTCCTGTGGGAGCCAGCCTGCTGGCGATGGCGTGCGCAAGAACGCCGCAGCGGTTCAGGGCTTGTTGGGAATGCCGTACTTGCGCAGGCGGTGGGCGATGGCCGTGTGGGAGGTCTGCAGGCGGCTGGCCAGTTGGCGGGTTGAGGGGTAGCTGACGTAGAGGGTTTCGAGCAGGGATTTCTCGAAGGCTTCGACGGCCTGTTCGAGGCTGTCGACGTCGGTGTCGGCCTGGCGCGCCACCGAGGTGCCGGCGATGTCGAGGTCGCCGATGTCCACCAGGCTGCTTTCGCAGATCGCGGCGGCGCGGAAGATCACGTTCTGCAGTTGCCGCACGTTGCCCGGCCAGCGGTTGCCGAGCAGCGCCGGATAGGTGCCGGGCGCGAGGCGGCAGACCGGGCGCTGGATCTGCGCGCAGGCCTGCTGCATGAAGTGGCGGGCCAGCAGCAGGATGTCCTGGCCGCGTTCGCGCAGCGGCGGCACTTCGACGTTGAGCACGTTGAGGCGGTAGAACAGGTCTTCGCGGAACAGGCCTTCGCTGACCATTTTCTCCAGGTCGCGGTGGGTGGCGCTGAGGATCCGCACATCGACCTTCACCTCGCGGTCGCCGCCGACCCGGCGGAAGCTGCCGTCATTGAGGAAACGCAGCAGCTTGGCCTGCAGGTACGGCGACATCTCGCCGATCTCGTCGAGGAACACCGTGCCCTGGTTGGCCAGTTCCATCAGCCCCGGCTTGCCGCCGCGCTGGGCACCGGTGAAGGCGCCGGGGGCGTAGCCGAACAGTTCGCTCTCGGCGAGGTTCTCCGGCAGCGCCGCGCAGTTGAGGGCCAGGAACGGCGCGCTGTGCCGTGCGCTGATGGCATGGCAGGCGCGGGCCACCAGCTCCTTGCCGGTGCCGGTCTCGCCCTGGATCAGCAGCGGCGCATCGAGGGCCGCCACCCGCTGCGCCCGGGCCTTGAGGGTGCGGATGGCGGGGGAGTCGCCCAGCAGCGCATCGAAGCCTTCGGCGTGGTCGTGGTGCAGGGCCGAAAGCTGTTCGCCGATGCGGTTGGGTTGGTACAGGGTCAGCAGGGCGCCGGCGTCGGTGATCGGCGTGGCGTCCAGCAGCAGGGTCTGGCCGTTGACGGTGATTTCCCGCAGCGGCAGGCGGAAGCCTTGTTCGAGCAGGGTGTCGAGCAGGCCCGGGTCGTTGAACAGTTCGGCGACGCTTTCGCCCGCCGGCTCCCGGCCGTACAGCGCGATCAGCGCCGGGTTGGCCAGCAGCACCTTGCCGGCGCTGTCCAGGGCCAGCACCGGGTCGGTCATCGCCGCGAGCAAGGCGTCGAGCTGCAGGTGCCGGCGCTGGCCGGGCAGGATGTCGACCACGGTCACCGCTTCCACGCCGCGCACGCGGAACAGCGCGTCCTTGAGCTCTTCGAGCACTTGCGGGCTCAGGGTCGGGGCGTCGATGTAGACGTTGGGCGGCACCATCTCCACCGCATCCAGGTTGAGGTTGCGCCCGCCGAGCAGGGCCAGGACTTCCTGGGTGATGCCGACGCGGTCGATGAAGCTGACGTGGATACGCATGGGGCGGTTCAGTGTTCTGCGGTGCGGAGGGTGGCAAGTATGCCTTGGGGCGGGGGGATGGTGAAACCTGTCGCAGCGGTCGGGACGACGCCGGTCCCCGCAGGAGCGAGCCTGCTCGCGATGGCGCAATGTCAGGCGACATCAGTGTCGGCTGTCCAAACGCAATCGCGAGCAGGCTCGCTCCCACTGGGATTGGGGGATCGGGGCTACTCGAAATGCTCGGGGTTCACCGCGTCGCCGGACTTCATGTTCAGTTGCTGGCGCACGTCCTCGAACATCAGGTCGTAGTGCTTGTGGACCGAGCCGATGCTGCTGAGCGCCTTGGGGATGCCGTACTTCTCGGCGATCTGCGTCACGTTGCGGGCGAAGTTGTAGGCTTCTTCCTTGGGCAGGAAGAACGGCTCGTCCACTGTCTTGCCCTGGATCGTCCCGTGCATCCTGAACTGCATTCCCTTGCCTTTGTGCGGATCCTGGAAGACCTCGTAGGTCAGGCTGATGTCGTAGCTGACGTCGTTCTTGTCCAGCGCGTGGCGCTCGATGTGCAGACGGCCGGGTTCGAATTGGGCCATGGTTCTCTCCTTTCAAGGCATGGGAGAAGGGCAGACCCTCGATCTGCCCCGCCGTTTTTTCTTATCGGTAGGTGATGCCGGGCGTGGCGGTGCTGACCCGCGTGCCGGCGGTGCCCTGGACGATGGCTTCGATGTCCGAGAGCGAACCGATCACCGCGACCTTGCCAGTATGGCGCGCGAATTCGCAGGCTGCCTGCACCTTCGGCCCCATGGAGCCGGCGGCGAATCCCAGGCGCTCCAGTTCGTCGGGGTGGGCCTGGGCGATGGCTTTCTGGGTGGGCTTGTTGAAGTCGATGTAGGCCGCGTTGACGTCGGTGGCGATCACCAGCAGGTCGGCGTCCAGCTGTTCGGCCAGCAGCGACGAGCACAGGTCCTTGTCGATCACCGCCTCGATGCCCTTGAGGTTGCGGTTTTCGTCGTACATCGTCGGGATGCCGCCGCCGCCGGCGCAGATCACGATGCTGCCCTTGTCCAGCAGCCACTTGATCGGGCGGATCTCGAAGATGCGCTTGGGCCGCGGGCTGGCCACCACACGGCGGAACTTGTCGCCGTCCGGGGCGATCGCCCAGCCTTTTTCGGCGGCGAGCTTCTCGGCCTCCGCCTTGCCGTAGACCGGGCCGATGGGTTTGGTGGGGTTCTGGAAGGCCGGGTCCTTGGCGTCGACCTCGACCTGGGTGAGCAGGGTGGCGAACGGCACTTCGAAGTCCAGCAGGTTGCCCAGTTCCTGTTCGATGATGTAGCCGATCATGCCTTCGGTCTCGGCGCCGAGCACGTCCAGCGGGTAAGGGGTGACCGAGGTGTAGGCCGCCGCCTGCAGCGACAGCAGGCCCACTTGCGGGCCATTGCCGTGGGCGATGACCAGTTGGTTGCCGGGATGGATCTTGGCGATCTGCTCGGTGGCGATCCGGATGTTGGCGCGCTGGTTGTCCGCGGTCATGGGTTCACCCCGGCGGAGCAGGGCGTTACCGCCCAGAGCAACGACGATACGCATGGTGCGAGTCCTTCTGAAAAAGGAAAGTGCAGACGGAACAAGTGCGGTCACTGTGGGAGCCGGGCTTGCCCGCGATGGCGACGGGTCAGTCAGCATTGTCGTTGACTGACACACCGCTATCGCTGGCAAGCCAGCTCCCACAGTGACCGTGTCGCGTCAGTGGGAGCTTCGCCGGGTTACAGGTCGGCCAGGGTCGAGACCAGGATCGCCTTGATGGTGTGCATGCGGTTCTCCGCTTGCTCGAAGGCGATGCAGGCCGGCGATTCGAACACGTCGTCGGTCACCTCGATGCCGTTGGCCAGGTGCGGGTACTGTTCGGCGATCTGCTTGCCGACCTTGGTGTCGCTGTTGTGGAACGCCGGCAGGCAGTGCATGAACTTGGTGCGCGGGTTGCCCGAGGCCTTCATCAGTTCGGCGTTGACCTGGTACGGCAGCAGTTGCTGGATGCGTTCGCCCCAGGCTTCCACCGGCTCGCCCATCGACACCCAGACGTCGGTGTGGATGAAGTCCACGCCCTTGACCGCCGCTTTCGGGTCTTCGGTCAGGGTGATGCGCGCACCGCTCTCTTCCGCGTATTTCTTGCAGCGGGCCACGAGGTCGTCATGGGGCCACAGGGCTTTCGGCGCGCTGATGCGCACGTCCATGCCCAGCTTGGCGCCGATCAGCAGCAGCGAGTTGCCCATGTTGTTGCGGGCGTCGCCCAGGTAGGCGTAGCTGATTTCGTGGATCGGCTTGTCGGCGTGCTCACGCATGGTCAGCACGTCGGCGATCATCTGGGTCGGGTGGTATTCGTCGGTCAGGCCGTTGAACACCGGCACCCCGGCGAACTTGGCCAGTTCTTCGACGATCTCCTGCTTGAAGCCGCGGTACTCGATGGCGTCGTACATGCGGCCCAGCACGCGGGCCGTGTCCTTCATGCTTTCCTTGTGGCCGATCTGCGAGGAGTTGGGGTCGATGTAGGTGACGTTGGCGCCCTGGTCGTAGGCGGCGACTTCGAAGGCGCAGCGGGTGCGGGTCGAGGTCTTCTCGAAGATCAGGGCGATGTTGTTGCCCTTGAGGTGCTGCTGTTCGGTGCCGGTGTACTTGGCGCGCTTGAGGTCGCGGGACAGGTCGAGCAGGTAGCGCAGCTCGCGGGCGGTGTGGTGTTCCAGGCTGAGCAGGTTACGGTTGTGGATGTTGAACGCCATGATGATTCTCCTTGGATTCGGTGATCGGCCCGGCCGCGCCGGGTGGGGGCGGCCGGGAAAATGGTCGTTTAGTAGTCGATGGGGTCGCGCACGATCGGGCAGGTCATGCAGTGGCCGCCGCCGCGTCCGCGGCCCAGTTCGCCGGCGCTGATGGTGATGACCTCGATGCCGGCCTTGCGCAGCAGGGTGTTGGTGTAGGTGTTGCGGTCGTAGCCGATGACCACGCCCGGTTCCACCGCCACCACGTTGTTGCCGTCGTCCCACTGCTCGCGCTCGGCGGCGAAGCTGTTGCCGCCGGTCTCGACCACGCGCAGCTGCTTGAGGTTGAGGGCGTCGGCCACCACTTCGATGAACGATTTGTTCTCGCGGCGCACGTCCATGCCGTAAGGCTTGCTGCTGTCGGGGCGGATGATGAACGGCACGATTTCCTTGACCACCTCCGGGAAGACCGTCACCAGGTCGCGGTCGCAGAAGCTGAACACGGTGTCCAGGTGCATCGCCGCGCGGGATTTCGGCAGGCCGGCCACCACGACCTTCTCCACCGCGCCCTTGGCGAACAGCGACTGCGCCAGTTGGCCGATGGCCTGGCGCGAGGTGCGCTCGCCCATGCCGATCAGCACCACGCCGTTGCCGATCGGCATAACGTCGCCGCCCTCAAGGGTAGCTTGGCCGTGGTCTTTGTCCGGGTCGCCGTACCAGACCTCGAAGTCGGCGTTGGCGAACTCGGGGTGGAACTTGTAGATGGCGGTGGCCAGCAGGGTTTCCTGACGGCGGGCCGGCCAGTACATCGGGTTGAGGGTCACGCCGCCGTAGATCCAGCAGGTGGTGTCGCGGGTGAACTGGGTGTTGGGCAGCGGCGGCAGCAGGAAGCTGGAGTGGCCCAGGTAGTCGCGGTACATCTTGATCACGCTGGCGCCTTCGCTGTCCGGCAGGTCCTCGCCGGCCACGCCGCCGATCAGGAACTCGGCGAGCTTGCGCGGCTCCAGGCCTTCGAGCCAGCTGCGCACTTCGTTGGTCAGGCCGACGCCGACGGAGTCGGGGGTGATCTTGCGGTCCAGGATCCATTTCAGCGCTTCGGGGTTTTGGATGGTCTCGGTCAGCAGGTTGTGCATTTCCAGGACTTCGATGCCGCGCTCGCGCATCTTGGTGACGAAGTCGAAGTGGTCGCGCTTGGCCTGGTTGACCCAGATCACATCGTCGAACAGCAGTTCGTCGCAGTTGTTCGGGGTCAGCCGCTGGTGGGCCAGGCCGGGGGAGCAAACCATGACTTTGCGCAGTTTGCCGGCTTCGGAATGGACGCCGTACTTAACTTTTTCCGTGGTCATTACAGTGATCCTCCAGAGATGGATATCTCGCGGTTACAGAGTCAGGAAGCCGTCGTAGAGACCGTAGGCCGCCACCAGGGCGCCCGCGACCACTGCGGCGAAAATGAGCTTCTCGACGGGGGTGAAAACCGGTTTCTTGATTTCGAGCTTGGCCTTGGCGAACAGGATCGCGCCGGGGGCGTAGAGCAGGGCCGACAGCAGCAGGTACTTCACGCCGCCGGCGTAGAGCAGCCATACCGCGTAGAGCAGGGCGACGGCGCCGATGATCAGGTCTTTCTGCCGCTCGCCCGCCGCGCCTTCGTAGCTTTCGCCGCGCACCGCCAGCAGCAGGGCGTAGGCCGCCGACCACAGGTACGGCACCAGGATCATCGAGGTGGCGAGGTAGATCAGCGACAGGTAGGTGCTGGCCGAGAACAGGGTGATGACCAGGAACACCTGCACCATGGCGTTGGTCAGCCACAGGGCGTTGACCGGCACGTGGTTGGCGTTCTCGCGGCGCAGGAACTCCGGCATGGTGTGGTCCTTGGCGGCGGCGAACATGATCTCCGCGCACAGCAGCACCCACGACAGCAGCGCCCCCAGCAGCGAGATGATCAGGCCGACGCTGATCAGCACCGCGCCCCAGTGGCCGACCACGTGCTCGAGCACGGCGGCCATCGACGGGTTCTGCAGCTTGGCCAGTTCCGGCTGGGTCATGATCCCCAGTGACAGCACGTTCACCAGCACCAGGAACAGCAGCACGGTGATGAAGCCTATCACGGTGGCCTTGCCGACGTCCGAGCGCTTTTCCGCCCGGGCCGAGAAGATGCTCGCGCCCTCGATGCCGATGAACACCCACACGGTGACCAGCATCATGTTGCGCACCTGGTTCATCACGCTGCCCAGGTCCGGGTTCTTCGCGCCCCAGATGTCGGCGGTGAAGATGTCCAGCTTGAAGGCGAACACCGCGATCAGCACGAACAGCAGCAGCGGCACCACCTTGGCGACGGTGGTCACCAGGTTGATGAACGCCGCTTCCTTGATGCCGCGCAGCACCAGAAAGTGCACCGCCCACAGCAGCACGGAGGCGCCGATGATCGCGGCGGCCGTGTTGCCTTCGCCGAAGATCGGGAAGAAGTAGCCCAAGGTGCTGAACAGCAGGACGAAGTAGCCGACGTTGCCCAGCCAGGCGCTGATCCAGTAGCCCCAGGCCGAGGAGAAGCCCATGTAGTCGCCGAAGCCGGCCTTGGCGTAGGCGTACACCCCGCCGTCCAGGTCGGGTTTGCGGTTGGCCAGGGTCTGGAACACGAACGCGAGGGTCAGCATGCCGACGGCGGTGATGGCCCAGCCGATCAGCACGGCGCCGGCATCGGCGCTGGCGGCCATGTTCTGCGGTAATGAAAAGATCCCGCCGCCGATCATGGAGCCGACGACCAGCGCAACCAGTGCACCTAGTTTCAGTTTTCCGGGGGACTCAGACATTGCATGACTCCATTGCAGGAGAAGAGAGACAACAGGTTAAGTCTGTTGGTCGGTCGATCAGCTGACTTAGATCAGTGCATGGGCACATTCCATTGTTAAATGAATGACTTATGAATCTGTCTCGGGCATAACGTCGCCTGCCTGAAAGGCCCGTCGCAGAAGGCTTGCAAGAGAAAACGGGAATAACTCGTATTCCCTTGGGGTGTTGAAGCTAGTTCGTTTTGCCGGTTTCGCAACTTTTCCGCATCTGTTTGCAGTACAGAAATGATTTATTACGAATGGCGCACAAAATTGATTGTCTGCAGTGGCCGTTAGAGTCAACGGCTATATATAAGGGACGATTATTGGCGATATCCAATAAACGTTATTACGCTCTTATCCGTTCAGTTAACGACGGTTACATGACGCTGTTTACGGCCTTCGCCACCCACGGGAACCTGGAGATGCTGGAATGTCGCAACCGACGCAAAAACTGCGCCTTGGCGCACTGATCGCCCTGGTGGTGGGCTCGATGATCGGCGGGGGCATCTTCTCCCTGCCGCAGAACATGGCAGCCCGGGCCGACGCCGGCGCGATCCTGATCGGCTGGGCGATCACGGCCGTCGGCATGCTGACCCTGGCATTCGTGTTCCAGACCCTGGCCAACCGCAAGCCGGAACTCGATTCCGGGGTGTACGCCTATGCCAAGGCCGGGTTCGGCGACTACATGGGGTTCTCCTCGGCCTGGGGCTACTGGATCAGCGCGTGGCTGGGTAACGTCGGCTACTTCGTGCTGCTGTTCAGCACCCTGGGCTATTTCTTCCCGGTGTTCGGCCAGGGCAACACGCCGGTGGCCATCGGCTGCGCGTCGCTGCTGCTGTGGGCGGTGCACTTTCTGGTGATGCGCGGGATCAAGGAGGCGGCGTTCATCAACCAATTGACCACCGTGGCCAAGATCGTGCCGCTGGTGATGTTCATCGTCATCGCGGCGGTGGCGTTCAAGGCCGACGTCTTCACCCGCGACATCTGGGGCCGCAGCAACCCGAGCTTCGGCGGCGTGATGGACCAGGTGCGCAACATGATGCTGGTGACGGTGTTCGTGTTCATCGGCATCGAAGGGGCCAGCGTGTACTCGGCGCGGGCGGAAAAACGCAGCGACGTCGGCCGGGCCACGGTGATCGGCTTCATCGGCGTGCTGGCGCTGCTGGTGCTGGTGAACGTGCTGTCGCTGGGGATCATGAGCCAGCCGGAACTGGCGACCCTGCAGAACCCGTCGCTGGCGGCGGTGCTGGAGCACATCGTCGGGCCGTGGGGCGCGTTGCTGATCAGCATCGGCCTGGCGGTGTCGCTGATCGGCGCGTTGCTCTCGTGGGCGCTGCTGTGCGCCGAGATCCTTTTCGCCACGGCCCGGGACAAGACCATGCCGGCGTTCCTCCAGAAGGAAAACGCCAACCACGTGCCGGTCAACGCGCTGTGGCTGACCAACGTGATGATCCAGATCTTTCTGCTGATCACGCTGTTTTCCGCCGGCACCTACACCAGCCTGATCTACCTCGCCTCGTCGATGATCCTGGTGCCGTACCTGTGGTCGGCGGCCTATGCGGTGCTGCTCAGCGGCCGGGGCGAAACCTACGAGCACGCCTCGGCCGAACGCACCAAGGACCTGCTCATCGGCGGCATCGCCCTGTGTTACGCGGTGTGGCTGCTGTATGCCGGCGGGGTGAAATACCTGCTGCTGTCGGCGCTGCTGTATGCGCCCGGCGTCATCCTGTTCGCCAAGGCCAAGCATGAACAGGGCGAGCCGCTGTTCACCACGCTGGAGAAGGGCATCTTCACCTGCGTGATCGGCGGGGCCGGGCTGGCGGCATATGGGTTGTACAGCGGCCTGCTGTCGCTGTGAGGCTGCGGCTGGACTTCAAGGCGTCCTATGACTGGCCGGCGATGCTCGGATTCCTTGGGGCGCGGGCGGTGGCCGGCATGGAGACGGTCGACGCCGGCGTGTATTCGCGGATCATCGGTTTGAACGGGGTCCGCGGCACCGTATCGGTCCGGCCCGGTGACGGGGAGGGCCTGGACGTGGCGCTGGACTTTCCCGAGCCGGCGGCGGTGCCGGAGATCGTCGCGCGCTTGCGCCGGCTGTTCGGCCTGGATGCGGAGGTTGCGCCGATGCAGCGGCACCTGGTGGCAGATCCGTTGCTGGCGCGGTTGATCGCCGAACGGCCGGGGCTGCGGGTGCCGGGGGCGTGGGACGGGCTGGAGTTGGCGTTCCGTGCGGTGTTGGGCCAGCAGATCACGGTGACGGCGGCGATTCGGCTGGCGGGGAAACTGGTGACGCGTTACGGCGTGCCGGTCCGTTCGCCGGTGCCGGGACTGACCCATGCGTTTCCCGAGGCCAGCGTGCTGGCGGTCGCCGACCTGGCGGCGCTGGGCATGCCCAAGAGCCGGGGGCGGACGTTGTCCGGCGTGGCGCAGGCGTTGCTGGAGGATCCTTCGCTGTTCGAATCCGGGGTGCCGCGTTTGCTGGCCCTGCACGGCATCGGCGACTGGACGGCGCAGTACATCGCCTTGCGTCAGTTGCGCGACATGGACGGGTTTCCGACCGGGGACGTGGGGTTGCTGCGGGCGCTGGAAGTGCTGGAGGGCCGGCGGCCGACGGCGCGGGAACTGACGGCGCGGGCCGAGGGCTGGCGGCCGTACCGGGGGTATGCGGCGCAGGTGCTGTGGACCTCGTTGGGGCGGGGGGATTGATTCCGGCTTTTGTGTCGGCTGTACCGGCCTCATCGCCAGCAGGCTGGCTCCCACAGTTGTTGCGGTGGGCACAGAATCTGTAGGCACCGTCAGTCTCTGTGGGAGCCAGCCTGCTGGCGATGGCGCCAGTGAAGGCGCCCGGGCAGCGAGCCGGCGAGGTCACAGCCAATGCGGGGAATGCGAACCCAGTTCGGTGGCCGGCAATGCCCAGTGCAATGGTGTCCCGCTGATGTACAGCGGCGCCTTCAGCCGATGCGCCGGGCCCCACGGCGTCTGCTCCACCGGCAAAGCCTGATCCTGGCCGTCCTCGGCGCGCAACGGTTCTTCCGTCCCCGGCCCCTGTTCGATCAACAGCTTCGCCGTGCGTGCCAAAGACAGCCGCGCCGAGCCGGCCTTGCCGCTGCGCAGGCGCTCGGTCAGCAGGCGGATCACGCTGGCCGCCATCAGATACCCGGTGGCGTGATCCAGCGCCTGCACCGGCAGCGGCGTCGGCGTGTCGCTGCGCCGCCAGCGCTGCCCGGCCTCGGCGATGCCGCTGCTCATCTGCACCAGGCTGTCGAAGCCCCGGCGGTTGCGCCACGGGCCGCTCCAGCCGTAGGCGTTGAGGCTGACGTCGATCAGCCCCGGCGCCCATTCGCGGCGGCGTTCGGCGCCGAAGCCGAGGTTTTCCAGGGCGTCGGCCCGGTAGCCGTGCACCAGGATGTCGGTGTCCTTGAGCAGCGCCGCAAACACCGCGCGGTCCGCCGCATCGTGGAGATCCAGCCGCGCGCAGCGTTTGCCGAGGGTGAGGTCAGGCACCAGGCCGGGCTCGTTCCAGGTCGGCGGATCGATGCGCAGCACCTCGGCGCCCAGGCCGGCGAGAAAACGGGTGGCGGTCGGCCCGGCCAGCACCCGGGTCAGGTCCAGCACCTTGAGCCCGGCCAGCGGTTGCGTCGCCGAACCGGTCCACGGCCTGGGGCTTTGCGCCTGACCGTCGAAGACGTGCACCAGCGGCTCGGCATTCACCGCCAGACCCTGCGGGTGCTGCTGCCACTGGGCCCAACTGCGCATCTGCGCCGCGCAGCCGTTGACCTCGACCACGGCGTGCTCCAGTTCCGCACCGGTCCATTGCGCGACCTTCGCGGCCATCGCGGCGCGGTCGGCGCAGACACCGAGCACGCGTTCGGCGGCGGCGCGGTGGTGCGGGGCGTTGGTGTGCAGGCGGATCCAGCCGTCCTGCGTCGCGTAGTCGCCGGCCACCGGATCCCACAACGGCGGCACGCTCCAGCCGACCGGGCGCAGCGAGGCGGCGAACCAGAACGAGGCGAGGCGGCGGTCGACTTCGACGGCGGGCCGGTGGCCGGTCTGCTGAAGCAACAGTTCGCTGACCGCTTGGCCGGCCGCGGCGATGCTGGCGCAGGCCAGGTCGGTGACGGCGAAGGCCGAGGGCAAGGCGCCGGCGGCGGTGAAGGGGATCGGCGTGCGGGGCAGGCCGAGCGCGGCTTGGATGGATGCGAGCAGATCGGTCATCGGTGGCCCTCCGTGGGAGAGCGCAGCATAGTGCAAAAGGTCGGCGGGCTGGATGAAAACTGGGAGCTGTGCGGTGCCTTGGCTGACGCCATCGCCAGCAGGCTGGCTCCCACAGGGGAGGCGGTGAATGCGGCATTTGTGTTCTGCGGGCAACCGCAGTGTCCGTGTCGGGCGCAGACATCGCTGAATCGGTGGGGGGAGGCTTGTTCCGGGCGGGATCTGAAGACAGGCCTCCACCGGGTTCTGCGACGGGCAGGGATTCTGCGCTTACCTGGGATCCCTGTGGGAGCCAGCCTGCTGGCGATGACGCCAGCAGGGGCACCGCATGGCAGGGACTAGACGCGGAACTGATCCATCAGCTTCATCTGCTGGCTGGCCAGGGCGTTGAGCTGGCTGCTGATGGCCGCCGATTCGCTGGCCTGTTCGGTCAGGGTTTCGGTGACGGTGCGGATCGCCGAGACGTTGCGGTTGACCTCTTCGGCCACGGCGCTCTGCTGTTCGGCGGCGCTGGCGATCTGCAGGTTCATGTCGCTGATCACGGTGACCGCTTCGCTGATCTTGCCCAGCGCGTCCACGGCCTGGCGGATCTGCCCGGCGTTGTTCTGCGCCTGGGACTGGCTGGAATGCATGGTCGCGACCACGCCGCGGGTGCCGGACTGGATGCGTTCGATGACCACGCGGATCTCCTCCACCGAGTCCTGGGTGCGCTTGGCCAGGTTGCGCACTTCGTCGGCCACCACCGCGAAGCCGCGGCCGCTTTCGCCGGCGCGGGCGGCTTCGATGGCGGCGTTGAGCGCCAGCAGGTTGGTCTGTTCGGCGATGCTGCGGATCACTTCCAGCACCGAGCCGATCTGTTCGCTGTTGAGCGCCAGCTCCTCGACTTCGGCCACCGCCTTGCTGACTTCATCGGCCAGTTGGCTGATGTCGCGGGTGCTGCGTTCGATGATCGACATGCCGTCCCGGGCCGATTGGTCCGCGCCCTTGGCGGCGTTGGCCGCGTTGGAGGCGCTGTTGGCGACGTCGTGGGCGGTGGCGCTCATTTCGTTGGAGGCGGTCGCCACCTGATCGATCTCGCGGAACTGCACCTGCATGCCTTCGCTGGTCTGGCGGGCGATGGCCGACGACTGGTCGGCGGTGCCGCGGGCATCGGCGATGCTCTGCTTGATCTGGGCGATGGTCGGCTGCAGCTTGTCGAGGAAGCGGTTGAACCAGTTCACCAGTTCGCCCAGTTCGTCTTTTTTCCCGTAGTTCAGGCGCTGGGTCAGGTCGCCTTCGCCGCTGGCGATGTTCTTGAGCATGTCGGCGACGCCGTTGATCGGCCGGGTCACGCCCGAGGCGGTGAGCCAGATCAGCAGCAGCCCGAGCAGGCCGGCCACCACGGCGACCGACAGGGCGGTGATCGTGCCGGCCTCCTGGGCGTCGTCGAGCACCGCCTGCAATTTGACCGAGTCGGCCAGCAGCACTTGCTTGGGCAGGTCGATGACCACGCCCCAGGCGCGGGAGTCGCCGATCGGGTTGACCGGGTACACGGCGCGGATCAGGTCGCCCTGTTCGAGGATCTTCGGGCTGCCGCCGCCGAGCAGTTGCAGGATGTCCTTGCCCTCGGCGCCCAGGGTGTCGCCGATGCCTTTGCCGACCTTGCTGGCGTCGGCGCTGTAGGCGGCCAGCACGCCGCTGCCGGAGACGATCAGCATGTGCCCGGCGCTGTTGAACAGCTCACGTTGGGAATCCACCGCCGCCGCTTGCAGGGCGTCGAGGGCGATGTCGACGCCCACCACGCCGATGGCCTTGCCGTCCACCAGCAGCGGCACGGAGATGGTGGTCATGAGCATTTCCTTGCCGCCCACGGTGTCGGCATACGGGTCGAGCAGGCAGGTGCGCTTGTTGTCGCGGGGGCAGGTGTACCAGCTGTTGTACGGCGTGCCGCTGAGGCTGAGGGTGGTCTTGGTCATGTCCTCCTCGACCATGATCGTGTTCAGCGCGGTGCCGGCCGCGCGGCTCCAGTAGCTGGCGAAGCGGCCGGCCTCGTTGGATTGGCGGGCGGCGTCGTTCTTGAATTCGCTGTCCTTGCCGTCCAGGCCGTCGGGCTCGAACGCCAGCCAGATGCCGAGCACCTTGGCGTTGCGATCGAAGGCGGTCTTCAGGCTCTGGTTCAACTCTTCGCGCAGGGCGCCGGCGTCCATCGAGCGCTTGGCGGCCATCACCCGCATGTCCTTGATCTGGTCGGCCAGGGCGGTGACCGCCAGCAGGCTTTCGCCGAAGGTCTTCTGCACCCGCACCGCCTGTTCGGCGGCCTTGGCCTGCAGCAGGTTCTGCACGCTGGCGATGAGCATCTTGCTGCTGGAGTCGCTGACCAGCTCGTCGTTGCTGTTGGTCTGGCGGATGTTGATCCCGACGATCAGCGCCACCACGCCGAGCAGGCACAGGCCGGACAGCAGGACGATTTTCAGGCGAATGGAAAGAGAGTCGAACATGGGGCGATCTCGCGAATGAATGAAATGTTGGCCACGGGGCGGACTCACCCGTTTCGCCAAATCCATTCAGCGCCATGCCTTGCTCATCGGCTTGGTGCACAGCCGCATGAGGCGCCGACCGACGAACGGTCATGGCTAAACGTTTGCGCAGGAAAATGTGCCGAAAACAGAATGAAAGTCAGTGAAATTCTCACGGCCGTTGAGGCGGCCTTGTGGCGAGGGAGCATGCTCCCGCTGGGCGGGCCGACCGTTCCCGATTTTTATGAGGCCCGACTGTATTCGGGAGCGCTGCGCGCTCCAGCGGGAGCAAGCTCCCTCGCCACAGGGGAATGGCGTGCCTCATGGGATTGATGTGTTACAGGGGGATGGTTCCGGCCGCGACCAGATCCACAGGTTGCCCAGAGTCATGCCCGCGATCGCGAGGTAGACCGGCCAGCCGTGATCGAGCACCACCAGCATCAGCGTGGCGCACAGCAGCATGCTGGCCGTGGCGCTGAGCTTGGCCCGGCGGGCGATGAGCTTGCCGTTGCGCCAGTTGCGCAGGATCGGCCCGAACAGCCGATGGTTCTCCAGCCAGGCGCTCAGGCGCGGGGAGCTGCGGGTGGCGGCCCAGGCCGCGAGCAGGATGAACTCGGTGGTCGGCAGGCCAGGCACCACGATGGCGATCAGGCCGATGCCGAGGCTGACGTAGGCCAACAGGCCGAACAGCAGGCGGGCGAGTTTCGAGGAGGCGGGTCGGGGCATGGGCTCGGCGGGGCAGATGAGGCGGAAGGGGATCTTACAGGCTTGTGTTGTCTTTCGGTGGGAGCGACTGCCTTGCGGCGCCTATACGGACGCCATCGCCAGCAGGCTGGCTCCCACAGGTGATGTGCAGCACACAAAACCGTGGGAGCCAGCCTTGCCGTTCACAGGGAGACGGCGGCAGCTCAGGCCGGTTCGGCTTCGGTCGAGTAGGCCTGTTCCAGCAGCACGGTGAAGCGGTTGAAGGCGTCGAGGGCGCCTTGCTCGGCCTCGGCCTCTTCCTCGGCAGTGAACTGCAGCGAATCGAGTGTCTTGACGAAGCGCTTCCAGCCTTCGGCGCGGCCGCCCTCCGGTTCGCCCAGGTGACGGGCGCCGAAGGTTTCGCTCAGGTCCAGCGCGACGGCGCGCTTGATCAGGAAGGCGGCGCCGAGCTTCGAACCTTCGGAGACGAAGATCCAGCCCAGGGCACGGGCCTTGCTCGGGTTGTTCACCGCGCCGGCCACCGGGGCCGGGACATCGGTGCCGAGGTCGGCGAGGTCGGCCTTGGCCGCTTCGGCGCGGCAGCGGGCCGGCAAGTCGGGGACGATGGCGGTCAGTTCGGCATCGTTGTACAGCGCCACCAGTTCCGACTGGAACAGGTACTGCGCGACCACGAAGCGGGCGAAGCTTTCGCGGGTCTCGAAGGGGGCGTGAGCCTTGACCAGCGCATCGAGCTTGCTGTGCGGCTCGTGGGTGATCTGGTTCAGGCGTTGCGAACGCAGGGATTTTTCCGGGGCGGTCATGGGATGTCCTTGAAAAGCGATGGCACTTGATAACGAGACGTACAAGAAGACGCGTGAGCGTAAAAAAACCTCACTGCGCGGCGATGGGCGCGCGCAGTGAGGTAGGTCGGGTCAGATGTCCCAGACCAGATTGATCGCGAAGTTGCGGCCCGGCTGGGTGAGGCGGTCGAGGTTGGCCGGGCTCAGCACCGCGGCTTCGCCGACGCTGTCGTAGCCGCGCACGTCGTCCCACAGCCAATACTTCTTGTCGGTCAGGTTGTAGATGCCGCCGCTGACGGTGACGTCGTCGGTGACCTTGTAGAACCCGGTCAGATCGAGGATGCCGAAGCCCGGCGACTTGAACTGGCTGCTGACGCCGTCCGGCGACTTGAACTGGCTGTCGTCGACGCGGTCCTTTTTCTTCACCACGGTCCAGCTCAGCAGGCCGCCGTAGTTGTCCTGGTCGTAGCCCAGGCCGAACACGCCGGTCAGCGGATTGACGCTGTTGAGCGGCTCGCCGGTGTCATTGTTGCGGCCGTAGGCATAGGCGACCGAACCCTGGGTGTACAGGCCCTGCGGCGCCCCGAACGCATCCAGGTTCAGGCGGCCCTTGACCTCGGCGCCCTTGATGGTGGCGTGCTTGATGTTGTTGGTCTGGAAGGTCAGCTCGCTGTAGCCGGGCGTGACTGCGTCTTCGTTGATGAAGTCGCGGTACTTGTTATAGAACACCGCCACATCGAACGAGCCGGACTCGAAGTTGCCGCGCAGGCCGGTCTCGTAGCTTTTGCTTTTCTCCGGTTCCAGGTCCGGGTTCGGCGCCACGTTGTAGCCGGTGGTGCTGTTCTCGAAGCGGCCGTACAGCGCCTTGGCGGTCGGGGTGCGGAAGCCTTCGGCGTACTGGCCGTACCAGGTGTAGTTTTCGGTCAGGGCGTAGGTCAGGCCGAACTTGGGCGAGACTTTGTGCCAGGTCTTGTTCGAATCGCTGACCGTGCCCTTGCCGTCGGCGGCCACGGTGTTGAGGAACTCCTGGGTGATGTGCGGCTTGAGCTGGGTGTAGTCGTAGCGCAGGCCCGGCAGGAAGGTCCAGTCGTTCCAGCTGATCTGGTCCTGGGCGAACAGGCTGTAGGTGTTGATGGTCGGATCCGGGAAGTCGCTGGACTTCTTCAGCACGTCGGCTGCGCTGGTGGCGCCGATGGCGGTGCAGCCGCGGCCGACCGCAAGGCACTTGCCGTCGCCGCTGCGCGAGCCGGTGACTTCCTGCTGCTTGATCGTGGTGCCGTAGGTCAGGACGTGGTCGGTGGCGCCGAGGCTGAAAGCCTTGTCCAGCTGCGCGTCGAACACCCACTGCTTTTCCTTGTAGACCGTGTCGCGGGTGCGCAGCACCTTGCGGGTGATCGGGTAGTAGAACTCGTCGGTGCTCTGGTCGGTCTTGGCGGTCTGGTGGTTGAGGCTCCACTTCACGTTGTCCGCCAGCAGGCTGTTGAGCTCGAAGCTGTGCTCCAGGCCGAAGCGCTCGCGGGTGATGGTGTCGTTGCCGGTGCGCCACTGGTACATGCCGCCGGGCAGCACACTGTTGGGGACCGTTGGCGCACCGTTGAAGTACGGGCCGCCGTAGGCGCTTTTCTGGTCGGTGTCGCGGTCGTCCTTGTACTTCTCGTAGGTCAGGCCCAGGCGCGAGCCCTCGGCGTAGTTCCAGCCGAGCTTGGCCAGCACGTTGCTCGCCTTGACGTCTTCCGGGTTGGCGGCGGTGCGCTCCAGGCCGGTGCCGTTGTTGCTGCCGTAGGAGTCGGTTTCGTGGCCGTCGCGCTGGCTGTAGTGCAGCAGGCCGTCGAACTGGTCGGCGCGGCCGGCGACGGTGGCGGACTTCAGCCAGCTTTCGTCGGCGGAGCTGTAGCCGGTCTTGAGGCGGGCGCCCACATCCTTGCCGGGCTTGATGATGTCGTCCGCGTCGAGGGTGTAGTAGCTCACGGCGCCGCCGATGGCGTTGCTGCCGTACAGCACCGAGGCCGGGCCGCGGAGGATTTCCACGCGTTTGACGATTTCCGGGTCGACGTAGTTGCGTTGGGTCTTGGCGTAGGGGCCGTTGAAGAAGCCGTCCGGCACTTCGACGCCGTCGACCTGGGTCAGGATGCGGTCGCCGTCGATGCCGCGGATGTTGTAGCCGCTGATCCCGCCGCGCTGGCCCGCGCCGCCCACGGAGACGCCGGGCTCGTAGCGCACCAGGTCCTTGATGGTGTTGACGTTGTTGCGGTCGAGCTCTTCGCGGGTGTGCACGGTGACGGTGGCCGGCACGCTGTTCACCGACTGTTCCTGGCGGGTGGCGCTGATGGTCACCTGATCCAGGTTGAGCGCGCCGGCGGTGCTGCGTTTCTCCAGCACGACGTTGTTGTTGCCGATCTTGCGAAAGCTCAGGCCGGTCCCCACCAGCAGTCGCTCCAGGGCCTTCTCCGGCGGCAGCGCACCGCGCACGCCCGGCGACGCCACGCCTTCGCCCAGTTGCGCCGGCAAACCGACCTGCCAGCCGGTGACGGCGGTGAACGCGTTGAGCGCCGACACCAGCGGCTGCTGGGCGATGGCGAACGAATAGTCGCCCATGTTGCGCGCAGGCTGTTCGGTGGCGGCCATCAGCGGTGCGGCGCCGGCCATCAGGATGGCGGCGGTCAGCAGCGACAGTACGCGGGAAGGGGAAGCGGTCTGGCGGGTAAGGCGTGAGGACATCGATAGCGCTCCGTGTCGCACGAATCTTTATAGGTGCTGATCCGCGTCCAGAGATGCGAATCAATTGCATTGGCTATAACGAGACGAACGAGCTTCGGCTATCGAGTAAAAATAATTCTCATTTAGTTCAAGATCACCAGCGCGGGGAATTCCTGCACGCGTGCGGAGGTGATGTGGGCCAGGGAGCGCACCACGTCCAGCGGCTGGTCGAGACGGTAGTTGCCGGTGACGGCGACGTCGGCCAACTGCTCGTTGGTGTTGATGATCCAGCCCGGATAGTAGCGGCGCAGTTCCGCCAGGACCTGGCTGAGCGGGCAGTTCTCGAAGATCAGCCGGCCCTGCACCCACGCAAGGTCAGTGGCGGCGTCCTGCTTGGTCGGGCGGTCGAAGCCGTTGGGGCCGATGCGGATGCTTTCCCCGGCCGACAGGCGCACCCGGGCGTCGTCCCCGGTGGCGCGCAGGTCGACGTCGCCGCGCTGCACGCGCACCTGGGCCACGCCGTCCAGGTAGCGCACGGCGAACGCGGTGTCGTGCACGCTGGCTTTCACGGGGCCGGCGTCGATCTCCAGCGGCTGGCTGCGGTTGGCGGCGATCTCGAAAAACGCTTCGCCCTGGTACAGCCGCGCCACCCGCTGGCGGTCGTTGATGGTGCTGGAAAACGCCGAGTTGGTGTTGAGCAGGACTTTGGAGCCGTCCTCCAGCTGCAGGCGCTGGCGCTCGCCGACCACGGTCAGGTGATCGGCCTGCAGGCGCATCGGCAGGTTGCTGAAGCTGAACAGGCCGAGCACCAGCACCGCCGCCGTGGCCAGCGGTTTCCAGTGCGGGCGCAGGCGGGCGAGGACGGTGACTTTCTGCGGCTTGGCGGCCAGCGCCTGGGCGCACTGCGCCACTTGCGGGCCGTCCCAGATGGCCTGGGCCTTGGCGAACGCTTCGGCGTTGCGCGGATCGGCCGCCAGCCAGGCATGGAACTGCCGGGTCTGCTCTTCGTCCGGACTGCCGAGCGCGATGAGCCAGTCCAGGGCCTGGTCCATTGCGCTGGCGGCGTCCTGCGCCGTATCGGGCGAAGGCGGGCGGTGGGTGTCCGTCACGGTGTTTCCTCGGCAGTGTCGTTGCACGGCTGTCTTTTTAGTGAAGCGTAAAAGTCGGGCAAGGGTAACAAAGCCCGATGATCCGTGCAGTCGCTGCTCGGACTTACAGACCTTTCCTGCGGCTTCAGTCGCCGTTCAAGCGTTCGGCGACGCCGATGCAGATGGTCATGATCAGCTTGAGCTCTTTCTGCACGGTGCTGAGGGACACGTCCAGCTCGTCGGCGATCTGCTGGTAGCTGTGGCCGTGCAGGCGGCTGAGGATGAAGATCTGCTGCTGGCGGGGGCTGAGTTCACTGAGGCTCACGTTCAGGCGCTCCAGCAGTTGTTCGGCGTGGGCGGCGTCTTCGGCGCTGCTGGCGGGGGCGGCGACGCTGTGCACCACTTCCTGCGGCACGTCGTCGACCATGGTGCGCGCGTGGATCTTGCGGGCGCGCAGATGATCCAGCGCCAGGTTGCGGGCGGTCTGGAAGACGAAGGGTTCGAGGTGATCGATGGCCCGCTCGCCCAGCGCACGGGTCACGCGCAGGTAGGTCTCCTGCAGCAGGTCTTCGGCGGTGCTGGGGTTGTTGACCATCCGTTGCAGCGTGCGCAGCAGCGAACTGCGCTGGGCAAGGAAGACGTGGTTGAACTGTGCCTGACTCACGGGAGAACCTGATCCGTTTCGATCAAATGATAATGCTTATCATCCAGTCGAATGGTCAAGCCCTGATTTCAGATTGAAATCAGGCACTTCATGCGGGAGCGGTGGCGTGCCCTGTCCCTGTGGGAGCCAGCCTGCCGAAAGCAGTCGCTCCCACAGAACGATCCGGGGTCACTCGGCGTTGCACAGCGCCAGGCAGTTATCCAGCATGCGGTTGGAGAAGCCCCACTCGTTGTCGTACCAGGCCAGCACCTTGAGCAGCTTGCCGCTGACCTTGGTGTGGTTGGCGTCGAAGATCGACGACAGCGGGTTGTGGTTGAAGTCGCTGGAGACCAGCGGCAGGGCGTTGTAGCCGAGGATCTTCGAATGCTGGCTGGCGGCCTTGAGCAGGGCGTTGACTTCGTCGGCGGACGCTTCGCGCTTGAGCTGCACCGTCAGGTCCACCAGCGACACGTTGATCACCGGCACGCGCACGGCCATGCCGGTCAGCTTGCCGGCCAGTTCCGGCAGCACCAGGCCCACCGCCTCGGCGGCGCCGGTCTTGCTCGGGATCATGTTCTGGGTGGCCGAACGGGCGCGGTAAGGGTCGCTGTGATAGACGTCGGTCAGGTTCTGGTCGTTGGTGTAGGCGTGGATGGTGGTCATCAGGCCGCTTTCGATCCCCAGTTCGCGGTGCAGCACCTGGGCCACCGGGGCCAGGCAGTTGGTGGTGCACGAGGCGTTGGAGATGATCTGGTGCGAGGCGCGCAGGATGTCGTGGTTCACGCCGTAGACGACGGTGGCGTCGGCGCCCTTGGCCGGTGCCGAGATGATCACCTTGCGGGCGCCGGCGGTAAGATGCGCGGCGGCCTTGGCGCGGTCGGTGAACAGGCCGGTGCATTCGAACACCACGTCGATCTTTTCCGCGGCCCAGGGCAGGTCGGCCGGGTTGCGGATGGCGCTGACGGAAATGCGGTCGCCGTTGACGGTCAGGCTCTCGTTGTCATGGGCGACTTCGGCATCGAATGTGCCGTGAACGGTGTCGTACTTGAGCAGATGGGCGTTGATCGCGCTGTCGCCCAGGTCGTTGATGGCGACGATCTGCAAATCCTGCCGATAGCCTTGGGTATACAGTGCGCGCAGGACGTTACGGCCGATGCGGCCAAAACCATTGATTGCGATTCGAAGAGTCATTGAACAGCGCCGCCGTCGTTTTGTTGTTGGAATTACAAGATTATTCGCAAAAAAATAGAAAACAAGCCTTTTTGGTGGCAGTATTTTGTTTTATCTACAACGAGTGACCTGAATCAACTGGTCCGAATGATCAAGAAAACCGTCCGTCATCCCGAGCGCGCGGGCCTTTGATCAGCATAGACAATCAGGTCGCCACATCCGTTAGCCTGGAGTTCTACACATGCATCCCCGCGTTCTTGAGGTCACCGAACGGCTTATCGCCCGCAGCCGCGCCACACGCCAGGCTTACCTTGCATTGATTCGCGGCGCAGCCTCCGACGGGCCGATGCGCGGCAAGCTGCAATGCGCCAACTTCGCCCACGGGGTGGCCGGCTGCGGCAGCCAGGACAAGCACAGCCTGCGGATGATGAACTCGGCGAACATCGCCATCGTCTCGTCTTACAACGACATGCTCTCGGCGCACCAGCCGTACGAGGTCTACCCGGAACTGATCAAGAAGGCCCTGCGCGAAATCGGCTCGGTGGGCCAGTTCGCCGGCGGCACTCCGGCCATGTGCGACGGCGTCACCCAGGGCGAACCGGGCATGGAACTGAGCCTGCCGAGCCGCGAAGTGATCGCGATGTCCACGGCGGTGGCGCTGTCGCACAACATGTTCGACGGTGCGCTGATGCTCGGCATCTGCGACAAGATCGTGCCGGGCCTGATGATGGGCTCCCTGCGCTTCGGCCACCTGCCGACGATCTTCGTGCCGGGCGGGCCGATGGTCTCGGGCATTTCCAACAAGGAAAAGGCCGACGTGCGGCAGAAGTACGCCGAAGGCAAGGCCACCCGCGAAGAGCTGCTGGAATCGGAGATGAAGTCCTACCACAGCCCCGGCACCTGCACGTTCTACGGCACCGCCAACACCAACCAGTTGCTGATGGAAGTCATGGGCCTGCACCTGCCGGGCGCGTCGTTCGTCAACCCGAACACGCCGCTGCGCGATGCGCTGACCCGCGAGGCCGCGCACCAGGTCACCCGCCTGACCAAGCAGAACGGCCACTTCCTGCCGATCGGCGAGATCGTCGACGAGAAGGCGCTGGTCAACTCCATCGTCGCGCTGCACGCCACCGGCGGCTCCACCAACCACACCCTGCACATGCCGGCCATCGCCATGGCGGCGGGCATCCAGCTGACCTGGCAGGACATGGCCGACCTCTCCGAAGTCGTGCCGACCCTGAGCCACGTCTATCCGAACGGCAAGGCCGACATCAACCACTTCCAGGCCGCCGGCGGCATGGCGTTCCTGATCCGCGAACTGCTCGACGCCGGCCTGTTGCACGAAGACGTCAACACCGTGCTCGGCCACGGCCTGCGCCGCTACACCCAGGAGCCGTTCCTCGACAACGGCGAGCTGGTGTGGCGCGACGGCCCGACCGAGAGCCTCGACGAAAACATCCTGCGCCCGGTGGCCCGCGCGTTCTCGCCGGAGGGCGGCCTGCGGGTGATGGAAGGCAACCTCGGTCGCGGCGTGATGAAGGTCTCCGCCGTGGCGCTGGAGAATCAGGTCGTCGAAGCGCCGGCCATGGTGTTCCAGGATCAGCAGGACCTGGCCGACGCGTTCAAGGCCGGTTTGCTGGAGAAGGACTTCGTCGCCGTCATGCGCTTCCAGGGCCCGCGCTCCAACGGCATGCCGGAGCTGCACAAGATGACGCCGTTCCTCGGCGTGCTGCAGGACCGCGGCTTCAAGGTGGCGCTGGTGACCGACGGGCGCATGTCCGGCGCCTCGGGGAAAATCCCGGCGGCGATCCACGTCAGCCCCGAAGCTTATGTGGGCGGCGCTTTGGCGCGGGTGCAAGAGGGCGATATCATCCGCGTCGACGGCGTCAAAGGCACCCTGGAACTCAAGGTGGACGCCGCCGAATTCGCAGCGCGCGAACCCGCCAAAGGCCTGTTGGGCAACAACATCGGCAGCGGCCGCGAGCTGTTCGGCTTCATGCGCATGGCCTTCAGCTCGGCGGAGCAGGGCGCCAGCGCCTTCACTTCTGCCCTGGAGACGCTTAATTGAAACTGGCTTTGGTCGGTGACATCGGAGGCACCAACGCACGGTTCGCGTTGTGGAAAGATCAGCAGCTCGAATCGGTGCAGGTGCTGGCCACGGCCGATCACGCCAGCCCGGAAGAGGCCATCGGCCTCTACCTGAGCCGGCTGGGCCTGGCGCCGGGCGCCATCGGATCGGTGTGCCTGTCGGTGGCCGGTCCCGTCAGCGGCGACGCGTTCAAGTTCACCAACAACCATTGGCGCCTCAGCCGCCAGGCGTTCTGCGAAGCCTTGCAGGTCGAGCGGCTGCTGCTGGTCAACGACTTCTCGGCCATGGCGCTGGGCATGACACGGCTGCAGCCCGGCGAATTCCGCGTGGTCTGCGAAGGCACGCCGGAGCCGCTGCGCCCGGCGGTGGTGATCGGCCCGGGCACGGGGCTTGGGGTCGGCACGCTGCTGGACCTGGGCGAGGGCCGGTTCGCCGCATTGCCGGGGGAGGGCGGACACGTCGACCTGCCGCTGAGCAGCCCGCGCGAGACCCAGCTCTGGCAGCACATTTACAGCGAGATCGGCCATGTCAGCGCCGAGACCGCCCTGAGCGGCGGCGGCCTGCCGCGGGTCTACCGGGCGATCTGCGCGGTGGACGGGCATGCGCCCACGCTCGACACGCCGGAAGCGATCACGGCGGCCGGCCTGGCGGGGGATCCGGTGGCGCTGGAAGTGCTGGAGCAGTTCTGCCGCTGGCTCGGCCGCGTGGCCGGCAACAACGTGCTCACCACCGGCGCCCGTGGCGGGGTCTTCATCGTCGGCGGCGTGGTGCCGCGCTTCGCCGATTTCTTCCTGGCCAGCGGTTTCGCCAAAAGCTTCGCCGACAAGGGCTGCATGAGCGATTACTTCAAGGGCATCCCGGTGTGGCTGGTGACGGCGCCGTATTCCGGCCTGACGGGCGCCGGTGTGGCGCTCGAACAGGCTTGAGGCCGAGTCGGCTTCATCGCCGGCAAGCCGGCTCCCGCAGGTTTTGTGATCAGCGCAGACCCTGGTGGGCGCTGGCTTGCCGGCGATGGGCTCAGAGCAGGTGACAAATTTTCAAGGTTCATCAGGCATAATCCGCCCCAATTCCAATAATCAGGATGCCTTCGAAGTGAGCTCAGTCAACAAGTCGATTTTGTTGGTCGATGACGACCAGGAGATACGCGAGTTGCTGCAGACCTACCTGACCCGCGCAGGGTTTCAGGTACGGGCCACGGCTGACGGCGCCGGTTTCCGCCAGGCGCTCAACGAGGCGCCGAGCGATCTGGTGATCCTGGATGTGATGCTCCCCGACGAGGACGGCTTCAGCCTGTGCCGCTGGGTGCGCCAGCATCCGCGTCGGGCCCAGGTGCCGATCATCATGCTCACCGCCAGTTCCGACGAGGCCGACCGGGTGATCGGCCTGGAGCTGGGCGCCGACGACTACCTGGGCAAACCGTTCAGCCCCCGTGAGCTGCAGGCGCGGATCAAGGCGTTGCTGCGCCGGGCGCAGTTCGCCCAGGAACGCAGCGGCAGCGAGGTGCTGAGCTTCGACGAGTGGCGGCTGGACATGGTCAGCCACCGGCTGTTCCACACCGACGGCGAGGAAGTGATCCTGTCCGGCGCCGATTTCGCGCTGCTCAAGCTGTTCCTCGACCACCCCCAGGAAATCCTCGACCGCGACACCATCGGCAACGCCACCCGCGGCCGCGAGCTGATGCCCCTCGACCGCATCGTCGACATGGCCGTCAGCCGGTTGCGCCAGCGCCTGCGCGACACGGAGAAGCCGCCGAGGCTGATCCGCACCGTGCGCGGCAGCGGGTATCAGCTGGCGGCCAATGTGGTTGCCGGCAATGGCCACTGAGTTTTTGCGCAACCTGGCCGGCAAGGTGCCGATGCCGCGTTCGCTGCTCGGGCGGATGTTGCTGCTGACGCTGTTGGCGGTGCTGTTCGCCCAGACCCTGTCCAGCGTGATCTGGGTCTCGCAGTTGCGCGCGACCCAGCTCGAAGGCCTGGTCACCAGCGCCCGCAGCCTCGCCCATTCGATGACCGCCAGCGTCAGTTACTTCCGTTCGTTGCCGGTGGCGTACCGGCCGCTGGTGCTCGACCAGTTGCGCAGCATGGGCGGCACCCGCTTCGTGGTGACCCTCAACGACAAGCCGCTGGACATGGACGTGCTGCCGGTCACGCCGCGCAAGGCCGCGGTGATCACGGCGGTGGACGAAGTGCTGCACCAGTCGCTGGGGCACGACACCGACATCCTGGTGACCTTCGTCAGCCCCGAGGACCTGCGGATCTTCAACGCCGGGCTCAAGCTCGACGAGCTGCCGCGGTCCTGGGCCCACTACGCGCTGACCCTGGAGCCGGTGAACCCGCCGGTGCTGGTCACCCAGATCCAATTGGCGCCGGGCGAATGGCTGTACATCGCCTCGCTGTTGCCCGAGCCGTACACCAGCCTCGAAGAGCAGGGCCTGCCGACGCAGCAGGTGTGGTTCATCGTCTTCACCAGCGGCTTTCTGCTGCTGTTCATCGGCCTGCTGGTGCATTGGCAGAGCCGGCCGCTCAAGCGTCTGGCGCGGGCGGCGCGGGAACTGTCGCTGGGGGCCGACGTGGAACCGGTGGCCGAGGGCGGCGGCAGTGAAGTGGTCGAAGTGGGCCGCGCGTTCAACACCATGCGCGAGCGCATCAGCCGTTACCTGACCGAGCGCAGCCAGTTGTTCAGCGCGATCTCCCATGACCTGCGCACACCGATCACCCGCCTGCGCCTGCGGGTCGAGCTGCTGGAGGACGAAGCGCTGCAGGCCAAGTTCGGCCGCGACCTGGATGAGCTGGAGATGCTGGTCAAGGGCGCGCTGCAATGCGTGAAGGACACCGACATCCACGAAAACATCGAGCCGGTGGACCTCAACCATGTGCTGGAATGCCTGGTGGAGCCGTACTTGGCGCCCAACGGCAACGGCCGCGTGACCCAGCACGGGCGGGCGCTGGCGACATACCCGGGCAAGCCGCTGGCGCTCAAGCGCTGCATCGGCAACCTGATCGACAACGCCCTCAAGTACGGGCAGAACGCGCACCTGCACATCGACGACGATGAAAGCGCCTTCGTGCTGCACGTCGACGACGAAGGGCCGGGGGTGCCGCAGCAGCGGCTGGAGCAGGTGTTCGAGCCGCACTTCCGCCTGGCCGGCCAGCAGCAGGGCTATGGGCTCGGGCTGGGAATCGCGCGCAACATCGCCCACAGCCACGGCGGCGAGGTCACGCTGCAGAACCTGCGCGAGGGCGGCCTGCGGGTGACGTTGCAGTTGCCGCGCAGCGCCGACTGACAAGCCCTGTGGCGAGGGATTGTCACCGCAGCGCCGACTGACCTAATCCTGTGGCGAGGGAGCTTGCTCCCGCTGTGGCGCGAAGCGGCACTGAAAAGACGGGCCTGCTGCGCAGTCCAGCGGGAGCAAGCTCCCTCGCCACAGGAAATGTCACCGTTCAGTGACAATCCCTGTCCCCTTCGTTACAAGCCCGCCCCGGCCCGTTGTTTAGACTGCCCGCAGTCATAACAACAAAAAAGGCCACCCATGGATCACTTCAATCCAGGCTTCAGCAGTTGGCTGAACGCCCCTGCCCACCAGCGCTGGCTCGCCGACGAAGGCCTGCGCCTGCTGGACTTCGCCAAGGCCTCAAGGCTGCCGGACGGCTTCGGCGACCTTGATGAGCGCGGCCGTCTGCCGGCCGGTGCGCAAGCCGGCACCATGAACACCGCGCGCATGACCCACAGCTTCGCCATGGCCCACATCCAGGGCCTGCCGGGCTTCGCCGAGCTGATCGACCACGGCGTCCGGGCCCTGCGCGGGCCGTTGCGCGATGCTTTGCACGGCGGCTGGTTCGCCACCGCCGAACACCGCGACGGCAACACCGGCAAGAACGCCTACCTGCACGCGTTCGTCGCGCTGGCCGCCAGTTCGGCGGTGGTCGCCCGGCGTCCCGGCGCCGAAGCGCTGCTCGATGAAGCCATCGACATCATCGACACCTGTTTCTGGAGCGAGGAGGAGGGCGCGATGCGCGAATCCTTCAGCCGCGACTGGCGCGAAGAGGAGGCCTACCGCGGCGCCAACAGCAACATGCACGCCACCGAGGCCTTCCTCGCCCTGGCCGACGTCACCGAAGACCCGCGCTGGCTGGTGCGCGCCCAGCGCATCGTCGAGCGGGTGATCCACGGCCACGCCGCCGCCAACGGCTACCTGGTGATCGAGCACTTCGACCGCGACTGGCAGCCGCTGCGCGACTACAACCGCGACAATCCCGCCGACGGCTTCCGCCCCTACGGCACCACGCCGGGCCACGGTTTCGAATGGGCGCGGCTGATGCTGCACCTGGAGGCGGCGCGGGTGCGGGCCGGCATGCTCACCCCCGGCTGGCTGGCCACCGATGCGCAGAGACTGTTCGAGGAAAACTGCCGCCACGGTTGGGAGGCGGACGGTGCGCCGGGCATCGTCTACACCCTCGATTGGGACAACAAGGCCGTCGTGCGCCATCGCCTGCACTGGACGCACGCCGAAGCCAGCGCCGCCGCCAGTGCCCTGCTCAAGCGCACCGGCGAAGAGCGGTACGAGGCCTGGTACCGGCTGTTCTGGGAATTCTGCGAATTGAACTTCATCGACCGCTGCGACGGCAGCTGGCACCACGAACTCGATCCGCAGAACCGTCCGAGCGCCGATATCTGGCCAGGCAAGCCGGATCTGTACCACGCCTGGCAGGCCGTGCTGATTCCTCGCCTGCCCCTGGCGCCGAGCATGGCCACTGCCCTGGCGCAGTGGTCCCAGAGCGTTCCTGTGTAACCATGTCGTGACATTCGCGCATCCCTTCGTTACCTGCGCAGGGATGCGCGCTGTTTAAACTCGTGTGCAGCGCAAGCTCCAGACTTGCATGCATAACAACAAGAAAGGTACCTCTCAGATGAATGCGATTTCTCGCCTCGCCACTGTCATTTCTGTTGCCTCCCTGTTCCCGCTCGCTGCGCTCCCTCTCAGTGTTTCCGCTGCCGAATCCAAAGGTTCGGTGGAAGTCGTGCATTGGTGGACGTCCGGCGGCGAAAAGGCAGCGGTCGATGTGCTCAAGGCCCAGGTCGAAAAAGACGGCTTTACCTGGAAGGATGGCGCCGTGGCCGGCGGTGGCGGCGCGACCGCCATGACCGTGCTGAAAAGCCGCGCAGTCGCCGGCAACCCGCCAGGCGTGGCCCAGATCAAGGGGCCGGACATCCAGGACTGGGCCTCCACCGGCCTGCTCGACACCGACGTGCTCAAGGACGTCGCCAAGGCTGAGAAGTGGGACGGCCTGCTCGACAAGAAAGTCTCCGACACCGTGAAGTTCGAAGGCGACTACGTGGCCGTGCCGGTGAACATCCACCGCGTCAACTGGCTGTGGATCAACCCGGAAGTCTTCAAGAAAGCCGGCATCGAAAAGGCCCCGACCACCCTCGAAGAATTCTACGCCGCCGGCGACAAGCTCAAGGCCGCCGGCTTCATCCCGCTGGCCCACGGCGGTCAGCCATGGCAGGACAGCACCGTGTTCGAGGCGGTGGTGCTCTCGGTCATGGGCGTGGACGGCTACAAGAAGGCCCTGGTGGACCTTGACGACGCAGCCCTGACCGGCCCGCAGATGGTCAAGGCCCTGACCGAGCTGAAGAAAGTCGCGACCTACATGGATCCTGACGGCAAGGGCCAGGACTGGAACCTGGAAGCCGCCAAGGTCATCAACGGCAAGGCCGGCATGCAGATCATGGGCGACTGGGCCAAGTCCGAGTGGACCGCGGCCAAGAAGGTCGCCGGCAAGGACTACGAGTGCGTGGCCTTCCCGGGCACCGACAAGGCCTTCACCTACAACATCGACTCCCTGGCCGTGTTCAAGCAGAAGGACGCGGGCACCGCGGCCGGTCAGCAGGACATCGCCAAGGTGGTGCTGGGCGAGAACTTCCAGAAGGTCTTCAGCATCAACAAGGGCTCGATCCCGGTGCGCAACGACATGCTGGCCGACATGGGCAAGTTCGGTTTCGACTCCTGCGCCCAGACCGCCGCCAAGGACTTCCTGGCGGACGCCAAGACCGGCGGCCTGCAGCCGAGCATGGCGCACAACATGGCGACCACGCTGGCGGTGCAGGGCGCGTTCTTCGATGTGGTGACCAACTACATCAACGACCCGAAAGCCGACCCGGCCGACGCGGCCAAGAAGCTGGGCACCGCCGTCAAGTCGGCCAAGTAGGGCTCTGCTTCGAGCTACAAGCCACAAGCTAAAAGTCGTGCGGTACTTGCAGCTTGTGGCTTGCCGCTGCCTTTCTCTTTCAATTGGATTTCCCCCATGAGTTCTGTCGCTGTGTTCAGCAAGGCCTCGCCATTCGATGCGCTGCAGCGCTGGCTACCCAAACTGGTGCTGGCGCCGAGCATGTTCATCGTGCTGGTGGGCTTCTACGGCTACATCCTGTGGACGTTCGTCCTGTCGTTCACCACCTCGACGTTCCTGCCGACCTACAAGTGGGCGGGGCTGGCGCAGTACGCGCGCCTGTTCGACAACGACCGCTGGTGGGTGGCGAGCAAGAACCTTGCGGTGTTCGGCGGCCTGTTCATCGGCGTCACGCTGGTGATCGGCGTGCTGCTGGCGGTGTTCCTGGATCAGCGCATCCGCCGCGAAGGGTTCATCCGCACCATTTACCTGTACCCGATGGCGCTCTCGATGATCGTCACCGGCACGGCGTGGAAATGGCTGCTCAACCCCGGCATGGGCCTGGACAAGCTGCTGCGCGACTGGGGCTGGGAAGGCTTCCGCCTGGACTGGCTGATCGACCCCGACCGCGTGGTGTATTGCCTGGTGATCGCGGCGGTGTGGCAAGCCTCGGGCTTCATCATGGCGATGTTCCTGGCGGGCCTGCGCGGCGTCGACCAGTCGATCATCCGCGCCGCCCAGATCGACGGCGCGAGCATGCCGACCATCTATTGGAAGGTGGTGTTACCGAGCCTGCGCCCGGTGTTCTTCAGTGCGGTGATGATCCTGGCCCACATCGCGATCAAGAGCTTCGACCTGGTGGCGGCTATGACCGCCGGCGGCCCGGGCTACTCCTCGGACCTTCCGGCGATGTTCATGTACTCGTTCACCTTCAGCCGCGGCCAGATGGGCATGGGCTCGGCCAGCGCCATCCTGATGCTCGGCGCGATCCTCGCGATCATCGTGCCGTACCTGTATTCCGAGCTGAGGACCAAGCGCCATGACTAACCTCGCCGACAAACCTTCCGTCAGCCTGAGCCGCATCGCGATCCACGCCGTGCTTCTGCTCGCCGTGGTGCTGTACCTGGTGCCGCTGGTGGTCATGCTGCTGACCAGCTTCAAGACCCCGGAAGACATCAGCACCGGCAACCTCCTGAGCTGGCCGGCCGTGGTCAGCGGCATCGGCTGGGTCAAGGCCTGGGGCACGGTGGACGGCTACTTCTGGAACTCGATCAAGATCACCGTTCCGGCGGTGCTGATCTCCACGGCCATCGGCGCGCTCAACGGCTATGTGCTGTCGATGTGGCGCTTCCGCGGCTCGCAACTGTTCTTCGGCCTGCTGCTGTTCGGCTGCTTCCTGCCGTTCCAGACCGTCCTGCTGCCGGCCTCGTTCACCCTCGGCAAGATGGGCCTGGCCAGCACCACCACGGGCCTGGTGTTCATCCACGTGGTCTACGGCCTGGCGTTCACCACGCTGTTCTTCCGCAACTACTACGTGACCATCCCCGATGCGCTGGTGAAGGCGGCGCGGCTGGACGGCGCCGGGTTCTTCACGATCTTCCGGCGGATCATCCTGCCGATGTCCACCCCGATCATCATGGTCTGCCTGATCTGGCAGTTCACCCAGATCTGGAACGACTTCCTGTTCGGCGTGGTGTTCTCCAGCGGCGATTCGCAGCCCATCACGGTGGCGCTGAACAACCTGGTCAACACCAGCACCGGGGTCAAGGAATACAACGTTGACATGGCAGCGGCGATGATCGCCGGGCTGCCGACCCTGCTGGTCTATGTGGTGGCAGGCAAGTATTTCGTGCGCGGGCTGACGGCCGGCGCAGTCAAGGGGTAATCATGGCTACGCTCGAACTTCGCAATGTAAACAAGACCTATGGCGCCGGCCTGCCGGACACCCTGAAGAACATCGAACTGTCGATCAAGGACGGCGAGTTCCTGATCCTCGTCGGGCCTTCGGGCTGCGGCAAGTCGACCCTGATGAACTGCATCGCCGGCCTTGAGACCATCACCGGCGGCGCGATCATGATCGGCGACCAGGACGTCAGCGGCATGAGCCCCAAGGACCGCGACATCGCCATGGTGTTCCAGTCCTACGCGCTGTACCCGACCATGAACGTGCGCGAGAACATCGAGTTCGGCCTGAAGATCCGCAAGATGAGCCAGCCGGCCATCGATGAGGAAGTGGCCCGGGTCGCCAAGCTGCTGCAGATCGAGCACCTGCTCAACCGCAAGCCGGGCCAGCTCTCCGGCGGCCAGCAGCAGCGCGTGGCGATGGGCCGGGCGTTGGCGCGGCGGCCGAAGATCTACCTGTTCGACGAGCCGCTGTCCAACCTCGACGCCAAGCTGCGGGTCGAGATGCGCACCGAAATGAAACTGATGCACCAGCGCCTCAAGACCACCACGGTCTACGTGACCCACGACCAGATCGAGGCCATGACCCTGGGCGACAAGGTGGCGGTGATGAAGGACGGGATCATCCAGCAGTTCGGCACGCCGAAGGAGATCTACAACGACCCGGCCAACCAGTTCGTGGCGAGCTTCATCGGTTCGCCGCCGATGAACTTCATCCCGCTGCGCCTGCAACGCAAGGACGGCCGGCTGGTGGCGCTGCTCGACAGCGGCCAGGCCCGCTGCGAACTGCCGCTGGGCGTGCAGGACGCCGGGCTCGAGGACCGCGAAGTGATCCTCGGCCTGCGTCCGGAGCAGATCGCCCTGGCCAACGGCGACGCCAGCGGCGCGCCGACCATCCGGGCGGAAGTGCAGGTCACCGAGCCCACCGGTCCGGACACCCTGGTGTTCGTCAACCTCAACGACACCAAGGTCTGCTGCCGTCTGGCGCCGGACGTGGCGCCGCAGGTGGGCGAGACGCTGACCCTGCAGTTCGATCCGGCCAAGGTGCTGCTGTTCGATGCGCAGACCGGGGAGCGCCTGGGTTCGGCGGGTGTCGCGAAGGCCGAAGCGCATTCGGCGAACGTCGCCCAGTTCAAGGGGCGCTGAGGAACAAATGCGGGAGCGGGCAAGCCCGTTCCCGCAGGGGTGTAAACCGCGTTGGAAAAAACAGTTAATAACAATAAAGACGAGGATGTAGGGATGAAAATGAAACACGTCAATGCCCGCTTGATCTGCCGGATGTCGGCCGCCGCCGCACTGGTGCTGGCCGGCAACGCGATGGCCGCCGATGCGTTCAGCTCCGATTCCAAGTGGATGACCGGCGACTGGGGCGGCGAGCGCACCAAGCTGATCGAGCAAGGCATCGACATCAAGATGGACTACGTCGGCGAGATGGGCGCCAACCTGCACGGCGGCTACAACGACGACAAGACCGGCCGCTACAGCGACCAGTTCGGCCTGGGCGTGGCCCTGGATCTGCAGAAGCTGTGGGGCTGGGACAACACCCAGGCCAAGATCCAGCTGACCAACCGCAACGGCGAAAACATCTCCAACGACCGCATCGGCGACCCGCGCGCCGGCACCCTGAGCTCCTCGCAGGAAGTCTACGGCCGTGGCCACATGGTGCGTCTGACCCAACTGTGGATCCAGCACCAGTTCTTCGACAACAAGCTGGACGTCAAGGCCGGTTACTTCGGCGAAGGCGAAGACTTCAACACCTTCCCGTGCGAATTCCAGAACCTGGCGTTCTGCGGCTCCCAGGTGGGCAACTGGGCGACCAACATCTGGTACAACTGGCCGGTCAGCCAGGCGGCGATCCGCGTGAAGTACAACATCAACGACGAGCTGTATGCGCAGATCGGCGCGTACAACCAGAACCCGTCGCAGCTGGAGCACGGCAACGGCTTCAAGCTCAGCGGCAGCGGCACCGCCGGCACCGTGCTGCCGGTCGAGCTGGTCTGGTCGCCGAAGGTCAACGGCCTGCCGGGCGAATACCGCGTGGGTTACTACAAGAGCACCGCCGACGCCAACGACGTGCGTGAGGACGACAACGGCCTGGACGCCGCGACCACCGGCGACGCCTACCGCGTGCACAGCAGCAAGCACGGCTACTGGTTCGTGGCCCAGCAGCAGCTCACCAGCCACAACGGCGATGCGTCCCGTGGCCTGAACATCGCGGCCAACGCCACCTTCCACGACAAGGACACCAACTTCATCGACAACTACCAGTCGCTGATGTTTGTCTACAAGGGCCCGTTCGACGCGCGTCCCAAGGATGACGTGGGCATCGGCTTCGCGCGCATCCACGTCAACGACGACGTGAAGAAGAACGCCGAGCTGCTCAACGTCGCCAACGGCGTCTCGGACTACGACAACCCGGTGTTCTCGCCGCTGCGCGAAACCGAATACAACTACGAGATCAACTACGGCTTCCACGTCACCAACTGGCTGACCGTGCGCCCGAACCTGCAATACATCACCCATCCGGGCGGTGTGGATGAAGTCGACAACGCTTTGGTCGCCGGCCTGAAAATTCAGTCGGTGTTCTGACGCGTCTGCGATAAGCTCCTCTCCATGTGCGCATATTTGCGGACGGCCAAGGCTGTCCGCTTTTTTTTGCCGGTGGCGAGGGAGCTTGCTCCCGCTGGACTGCGCAGCAGGCCCGTCTCTCGTGGCCCAGCGGGAGCAAGCTCCCTCGCCACGGATTGACAAGTATCCCCGATGATTTTCAGGACCGTGGCCCATGCATGAGCATCCGCTGCAACGCTTCTTCAGATCCCTGCGCGAACGACCGGTGTTCGCCTGGGAGCGCTATCAGATGCGCGACGTGCTGGTGATCGACCATCCGCTGTGTCAGGCGGTGTTCAGTCGCCAGGGCGCGCAGCTGCTGCACTTTCAGCCGCGCGGGCAGAAACCGTGGCTGTGGTGCGCGGCGAAGTGGCCGCATGTCGGTGCGATCCGGGGCGGGGTGCCGGTGTGCTGGCCGTGGTACGGCCGCCATCCGAGCGAGAACGCCTGGCCGTCCCACGGTTGGGCGCGGCTGCTGGACTGGAAGCTGCTCGACAGCGCCAGCGCCGAGGACGGCGTGCGCCTGCACTGGCGACTGCAGCTGTGCGACTGGCAGGTGGACCTGCACGCACACCTGGGCGAGCGCATGGAACTGCGCCTGAGCACCGAGCACCAGGACGACATGCCGTGCCAGTTGAGCCAGGCGTTGCACGCTTACTGGCGCATTGGCGACGTGAGTGAGATAGCGCTGTCTGGGCTCGAAGGGGCGCAGGGTTATGACCAGTTGAACCGTGAGGCTTGCCAGCAGGAAGGTGAGCTGCGGGTCGACGGCGGCTGTCAGCGGGTGTTCCAGCACGACGGCGAACTGCAGCTCAAGGACCACGCCTGGCAGCGCGAGCTGCGCATCGACACCGGCGAGAGCGCCGACACCGTGGTGTGGCACCCGGGTTCACGGCCGTTGCTGGGGGTGAGCTGGGACGAGGTGGCGGAGTTCGTCTGCGTGGAGGCGGCGGCGGGGGGCACCGACAGCCTGCACCTGGCGCCGGGGGAGAAGGCGCACCTGAGTCTGCAGGCCTGGGCGGCGGCCTGAGCCGAGTTTTGCGGTGCCTCTGCTGGCGCCATCGCCAGCAGGCTGGCTCCCACAGGGGGGCGTGGGGGCCTGCGGAATCTGCGGTTCTCACCGAGCCCTGTGGGAGCTTGCCTGCAAGCGATAAGGCCGGCACAGCCGACATCGAGGGTGCTGACACACGGCTGTCGCCAGCAGGCTGGCTCCTACAGTTTGATTGGGTCACGGCTCCTTGTGGGGGCGGGACAGCCGCTGAAGTTGCGGATCAGTCGAACTCGTCGCCCACCGGATAGCGGCTCGCGTTCAGGCTTTCCTTGATCTTGCGCAGGTGCGGCTGGAAATCCACCCCGCGGCGCAGCGTCATGCCGGTCGCCAGCACATCCAGCACGGTCAGCTGAATGATCCGCGAGGTCATCGGCATGTAGATGTCGGTGTCTTCCGGCAGCGGAATGTTCAGGCTCAAGGTGCTGGCCTTGGCCAGCGGCGAGTTCTCGGCGGTCAGGCCGAGCACCGAGGCGCCGTTTTCCCGGGCGATGCGCGCCACTTCCACCAGTTCGCGGGTGCGCCCGGTGTAGGAAATGATCACGAACAGCTCGCCGGTGTGCGCCACCGACGCGATCATGCGCTGCATCAGCACGTCGGCATGGGCGGAGACCGCCAGGTTGAAGCGGAAGAACTTGTGCTGCGCATCCAGCGCCACGGGGGCCGAGGCGCCGAGGCCGAAGAAGTGGATCTGCCGTGCCTGGATCAGCATGTCGACGGCGCGGCTGATCAGGTTCGGGTCGAGGGCCTGGCAGGCGCTGTCCAGCGAGGCGATGGCGCTGCCGAAGATCTTTTGCGTGTAGGCCTCGGGATTGTCGTCGGCCTCCACCGCACGGCTGACGTAAGCGGCGCCGCTGGCCAGGCTCTGGGCCAGCTGCAGCTTGAGTTCGGGGTAGCCGCTGACGCCGAACGAGCGGCAGAAGCGGTTGACGGTCGGTTCACTGACCGAGGCCGCCTGGGCGAGGGCGGCGATGCTGAAGCGGGTGGCCTGCTGTGGGTTGAGCAGGATCACTTCGGCGACTTTGCGTTCGGCCTTGTTCAGCTCTTCAAGGCGACTCTGGATCTGTTCCAGTAAATTTCGCACGCGGTCCATATGGGGTTCCTAATTCACCGGCGCCGGTAAGCGCGCGGCTATGCAAATTGGGCCTTTGATGCGGCCCGTGACGGTGGCCTATCCTACTGTCGGCTCCGACCGACCACCACTCGGAATCTGTATTTTGCGAAAATGTTGTGGTTATTACTACATTTTCCCTTGAGTGATGCCTTGAAAAAAGGTATTTGTAGCTTAACTTGATAAAAGAACAAACATCATGCCTTCGATTACGGTAGAACCGTGCACCTTCGCCTTGTTCGGCGCGCTGGGCGACCTGGCCTTGCGCAAGCTGTTCCCTGCCCTTTACCACCTGGACGGCGCCGGCCTGCTGCACGAGGACACGCGCATCATCGCGCTGGCCCGTGAAGCCGGCACCGAGCAGCAGCACCTGGCGTTCATCGCCGCCGAGCTGCGCCGCTACGTGGGCAAGGAACTGGACGAGGCGGTGGCCGAGCGCTTCCTGGCGCGCCTGAGCTACCTGCACGTCGACTTCCTCAAGGCCGAAGACTATGAGGCGCTGGCCGAGGCCGCCGGCACCGCCCAGCGCATGATCGCCTACTTCGCCACGCCGGCGGCGGTGTACGGCGCGATCTGCGAGAACCTGGCCAAGGTCGGCCTGGCGCAGAACACCCGCGTGGTGCTGGAGAAGCCGATCGGCTCGGACCTGGAGTCCTCGCGCAAGGTCAACGATGCCGTGGCGCAGTTCTTCCCGGAAAACCGCACCTACCGCATCGACCACTACCTGGGCAAAGAGACCGTCCAGAACCTGATCGCCCTGCGTTTCGCCAACAGCCTGTTCGAGACCCAGTGGAACCAGAACTACATCTCCCACGTGGAAATCACCGTGGCCGAGAAGGTCGGCATCGAGGGCCGCTGGGGCTACTTCGACAAGGCCGGCCAGTTGCGGGACATGATCCAGAACCACCTGCTGCAGCTGCTCTGCCTGATCGCCATGGACCCGCCGGCCGACCTGTCCGCCGACAGCATCCGCGACGAGAAGGTCAAGGTGCTCAAGGCCCTGGCGCCGATCAGCCCGGAAGGCCTGACCACCCAAGTGGTGCGCGGCCAGTACATCGCCGGCCACAGCGAAGGCAAGTCCGTGCCGGGCTACCTCGAAGAACCCAATTCCAACACCCAGAGCGATACCGAAACCTTCGTCGCCCTGCGTGCCGACATCCGCAACTGGCGCTGGGCCGGCGTGCCGTTCTACCTGCGCACCGGCAAGCGCATGCCGCAGAAGCTGTCGCAGATCGTCATCCACTTCAAGGAACCGTCGCACTACATCTTCGCGCCGGAGCAGCGCCTGCAGATCAGCAACAAACTGATCATCCGCCTGCAGCCGGACGAAGGCATTTCCCTGCGTGTGATGACCAAGGACCAAGGCCTGGACAAAGGCATGCAACTGCGCAGCGGGCCGCTGCAGCTGAATTTCTCCGACACCTGGCGCAGCGCGCGGATCCCCGACGCCTACGAGCGGTTGTTGCTGGAAGTGATGAACGGCAATCAGAACCTGTTTGTCCGCAAAGATGAAATCGAAGCCGCGTGGAAGTGGTGCGACCAGCTGATCGCCGGGTGGAAGAAGTCCGGCGATGCGCCCAAGCCGTATGCGGCCGGGTCGTGGGGGCCGATGAGCTCCATCGCACTGATCACGCGGGACGGGAGGTCGTGGTATGGCGATATCTGATGTGAAACTGCCGGCGGGCGTCAGCGCCCATGCCTTCAAGAGTCCGGTGCTGCTGGCCGAAGGTCTGGCGCTGAACGTGGCCAAGCAACTGGGCGATGCCATCGCCGCCCGTGGCCACGCGGTGCTGGTGGTGTCCGGCGGCCGCAGCCCGGTGGCGTTTTTCCAGCACCTGGCCAAGCAGGAGCTGGACTGGGCGAACGTGACCGTGACCCTGGCCGACGAGCGCTGGGTGCCGGTCGAGCATGCCGACAGCAATGCCGGCCTGCTCAAGCAGTACCTGCTCAAGGGCCCGGCGGCCAAGGCGCAGTTCCTGAGCCTGTACAGCGCCGCCGCCAACGTTGAACAGGCGGCCGAACAGGCCGACCGCCTGCTCGGCGAGCTGCCGGCCATCGATGTGCTGGTGCTGGGCATGGGCGACGACGGGCACACCGCCTCGCTGTTCCCGGACAGCCCGAACCTCGCCCAAGCCTTGCAGGCCGACGGCGCGCGCCGTTGCTGGCCGATGCTGGCGCCGAGCGTGCCGCGTCAGCGCCTGACCATGAGCCGCTCGCTGCTGGCTTCGGCCCGGCACAAGATTCTGTCGATTTCCGGTCAGTCCAAGCTGACCACCCTGAACGCCGCAGTGGCCGGCGACGATGTCGCCGCCATGCCGGTCCGCGCGTTTCTGCAACCCACGTTAGAGATCTACTGGTGCCCATGAGCCAAGGAACAGCCGCTATGACAAACCCATCCCCGACCGTTTCCATGGCGGACAAAGTTGCCCTGATCGACAGCCTCTGCGCCAAGGCGCGGATCCTGCCGGTGATCACCATCGCCCGCGAACAGGACGTGCTGCCGCTGGCCGACGCCCTGGCCGCCGGCGGCCTGACGGCGCTGGAAGTGACCCTGCGTTCGCAGTTCGGCCTCAAGGCGATCCAGATCCTGCGCGAACAGCGCCCGGAACTGGTGACCGGCGCCGGCACCGTGCTCGACCGGCACATGCTGGCCGCCGCCGAAGCCGCCGGCTCGCAGTTCATCGTCACGCCGGGCATCACCCGCGACCTGCTGGAAGCCAGCGTCGCCAGCCCGGTGCCGCTGCTGCCGGGCATCAGCAACGCCTCCGGCATCATGGAAGGCTATGGCCTGGGCTACCGCCGCTTCAAGCTGTTCCCGGCCGAAGTCAGCGGCGGCGTGGCGGCGATCAAGGCCCTCGGCGGCCCGTTCGGCGAAGTGAAATTCTGCCCGACCGGCGGCGTAGGCCCGGCCAACATCAAGAGCTACATGGCGCTGAAGAACGTCATGTGCGTGGGCGGCAGCTGGATGCTTGATCCGGAGTGGATCAAGAACGGCGACTGGGCCCGCATTCAGGAATGCACCGCCGAGGCCCTGGCGCTGCTGGACTGATTTCGCTTCACCCGACACTTCGTTGTGTGTTCTACGGCTTTACGGTGCGCTTGGTCGGCGCACCGTTTTTTTTGTCCGCGGAAAGGCGGCGGGGACATCACGCGATACATAGTTACCGCACCAAGTGTTTTGCCTGGCGCTAACCTGCATCCATTCAATGGAAGAGAGAGCGCATCATGGATGATCAGTCTTCAGCGCCGTCGTCAGGCACGGTCTACCAACTGGCCCCGGAACAAGTCGCCGGGCCGTATTTCCGCAACCCGAAACTGTTGCGGCGCAACATCAGCGAAGGGGTCGAGGGCTTGCCGTTGCTGCTGCGCCTGACCATCGTCGATGCCATGACCGGCGAGCCGGTCAACGGTGCGCTGGTGGACATCTGGCATTGCAACGCCCGTGGCGCCTATTCCGGCTGGAGCCGGGTCGATCCGGATGTGGAGGTCGATGTGGAGGCGGTCGGCTCGATCCCGCGGACCGACGACGACACTTACCTGCGCGGCAGCCAGTTCAGCGACCCCAAGGGGCGGGTGCGCTTCACCACCATCTACCCCGGTTTCTACGCCGGCCGCACGCTGCATATCCATGTGGCGGTGCGCATCGTCAACGGCCACCGGTATCTGGAGGAGCGCCATGTCGCCTGGGTCGGCCAGCTGTACTTTCCCGAAGTCGTCTCCCGTGCGGTGCTCAATGCCAAGGCCTACCGGGGGCGCAGCGCGTCGCCTTTGGACAACGGCCAGGACGCGTACTACGCCGGCATGGGCGGCGAGGCGTCGACGCTGACCGTGTGGCCGGTAGGGCGCGAATGCCACGAGGACGGATACTTCGGCCACTTGACGATCGGCATCGACACCTTTGCGGTGTCGACGCAGATCAAGCCCGAGGACTTCGACAAGTACACGGTGCAGGAGGTCAACGCAGCTCGTTGAGGGCGACGATCAAGCGCTGAATGTCGGCTGCGGTGGTGGTCAGCCCCGGTGTGATGCGGATGCAGGGGCCGCACGCCGAGCCGTTGCGCGCCACGGTGAACAGGTTGAACTCGTTGAGCAGGCGCTCCACCATCACCTGCTGGTCGGGGTGACGGGTGAAGCGCAACGAGGTGATGCCGCAGTACAGGCGCGGATCGTCCGGAGTCATCACCTCGATGCCCGGCAAATTGCGCACGGCCTTCACCCAAAGGTCGCGCAGGTGATTGAGCCGGGCACCCTTGGCCGGTGCGCCGCCCAGTGCCCGGTGTTCCTCGAACACCAGGGGCAGGGTCATCAGGGCCGGGAAGTTCGGGGTGCTGTAGGGGGTGCGCGAGCGGATGTCGGTGACCGGGAAGTGCGCTTCGGCCATGTCCGGGTCGATGTCGGCCAGGCGCTGCGGGGCGACGTAGAGGAAACCGAGGGTCAGCGGCGAGCCGATCCACTTGTGCAGGTTGTACCCGGCAAAGGCAATGCCCAGCGCTTCCAGGTCGAAGTCGATCTGGCCGAGGGCATGGGCGCCGTCGAGGATGATGTCCACCCCGTGTTCCTTCGCCAGCGCGGCGATGGCCTGCACCGGCATCACCAGGCCGGTGCGGTGGGTGACGTGGGTCAGTGCCATCAGCTTGAGGTTCGGGTGGCGGATGAACGCTTCGCGGTACGTCGCCAGCAGGCCATCGAAGCTGGCCGGGTGCGCATGCCCGATCTCGATCACCTCGACCCCGCGGCTGCCGGCGAGCCAGCGCATGGCGCTCTTGACCGTGTCGTACTCCAGGTCGCTGATCAGCACCTGATCGCCCGGCCGCAACAGGTTGTAGTTGCGGATCAGCGACTGCAGGGCGGCGGTGGCGTTGCAGGTGAAGGCGACGCTCTGTGCCCGCACGCCGATCAGCTCGGCCAGTTGCGCGCGGATCTCGAGGCTGTCGTGCTGCTCGAAACGCTGGCGCACGTAGACCGAGTTGCTGTTGTTGATCAGCTCGATGTTGCGCTGGTACTCCTCGACCACGGTGCGCGACATGCGCCCGAAGTAGCCGTTCTCCAGGTTGATGGGGCCGGGTTGGACATCGTAACGGTCGGCGAAGGTTTGCCAGAAGGCTTCGTCTCGGGCGCGGCGGGTGTTGTCAGGCATGGTCGGCTCGCATCAGGGGGCGCCTCAATGGCGCGGGGCGGGTTTGCCGTGTTTGGCTCGCAGCGGTTCAAGCAGGTCCGACAGGCCGTTGTGGTCGATCTCGTGCATCAGCGCCAGCAGCCCGCCGAGCTCGCCGTGGGGGAAACCCTCGCGGGCGAACCAGTTCAGGTACGGGCCGGGCAGGTCGGCGATGATGCGTCCCTTGTACTTGCCGAAAGGCATTTCGCGGGTGATCAGCAGTTCGAGTTTTTCGGGGTTCATCAGGGGTGCATCCAGATTCGAAACACCTCGGAAAATACAGGCATTCTGCATGCAGGCCAAATGACAGATCATGCAAATAACGGCGATACAGATTTCCGTTGTCGTTGTAACTTTTTGATTTTGTGATGATTAATTCTGATTGAGGGGCTGGCACGGCCGCTGCAGCACCTCCTTGCATCTTCCACCGAAGGCGAGGAACCGAAAAATGACCGACATGAACAAAGAGGCCATCTCCGTACTCAACGACCTGATCGAAACCAGCAAGGACGGTCAGGAAGGGTTCAAGACCTGTGCCGAAGACATCAAGCACCCGGAACTCAAGGCATTGTTCGTCAAGCGCTCCGGCGACTGCGCCACGGCGGCCGCCGAACTGCAGGCGACCGTGCGGTCGATGGGCGGCGATCCGGAAACCTCCACCAGCGTCAGCGGCGATCTCCACCGCCGTTGGGTGGACGTCAAGGCGATGTTCACCGGCAAGGATGAAGAGGCGGTGCTCAACGAAGCCGAACGCGGCGAGGATCACGCCCTGAAGGCGTACCGGAACGCCATCGACAAGATCAACAAGCACAACCTGGTGGGTATCCGCGACCTGGTCGAGCGCCAGTACCACGGCGTGCAGCGCAATCACGATCAGGTGAAGGCCCTGCGCAACCAGGCCCGCGCCCGCTCATGATCCAGCGCTGAAGCAAAACTGCTGTGGGAGCGAGCCTGCTCGCGATGGCGTCGGAACAGTCAGCATCGATATCGACTGTCAGACCGCATTCGCGAGCAGGCTCGCTCCCACATTGTTTTGGGTCATGCCGATCCGGGTCAGCCGATGCTGATCGCCGGCAAGGTCGGCAGCGTCACGGTCTGCTGCTTGCGCGGCGCCAGGATCTCGGCCTCGCCGTCCACCACCAGTTCGTCGCGCTGGTTGAAGACGCGGGTGGCGATGCGCACGCGGAATTTCGGCAGTTTCTCGAGGATCTCCAGGCGCACGGTCAGGGTGTCGCCGATCTTCACCGGCTTCTGGAAGCTCATCTGCTGGCCGATGTAGATGGTGCCCGGCCCAGGCAGCTCGCAGGCGACGGCGGCGCTGATCAGCGCACCGCTGAACATGCCGTGGGCGATGCGCTCCTTGAACATGCTGGCGGCGGCGAACTCGGCGTCCAGGTGCACCGGGTTGTGGTCGCCGGACATCGCGGCGAACAGCTGAATGTCGCGCTCTTCGACGGTCTTGCTGTAGCTGGCGGTCTGGCCGACTTCAAGGGCTTCGTAAGGGATGTTGGTAACCTGGGTCATCGGTTTCGGTTCCTGTGACGGATGGGGTGAATCCAGAAAGATTACTCGGACCGGTGCGGCCGGCGGTGGCTCAGCGCCTGGTCGATCCAGGCCAGCACATCGGCGGTCACTTCGTCGCGGTTGGTCTCGTTGAACAATTCGTGCCGCGCCTGCGGATAGATCTTCAGCTGCAGGTTCTGGCTGCCGGCCGCGCGCAAGGCGTCGGCCAGATCAGTCAGACGCTTGCCTTCGCTCACCGGATCACATTCGCCGCCGATCACCAGCAGCGGCAGGCCCGGATCGATCTGGGCGAGATTGGACGCTTTGCTGATCTGCTGCAACCCGCCGAGCAGGTCGATCCACAACTGGTTGGTGCAGCGGAAGCCGCACAGCGGATCGGCAGCGTACTTGTCGACTTCGGCCGGATCGCGGCTCAGCCAGTCGAAGGCTGTGCGCGCAGGCTTGAAACGGTTGTTGAACGAGCCGAACGACAGCCATTCGATCAGCGCGCTGCGGCCCTTGGCGCCCTGGCGCAGTTTCTCGAAACGGGCGATCTGCCGGGCCGCGCGGTACAGCGCCACCGGCTGGAAATTCGATCCGCTGAGAATCGCCCCGTGCAGGCTGGCGCTGTGGTGCACCAGATAGGCCTGGGCGAGGTAGCTGCCCATGCTGTGGCCGAGCAGGATGATCGGCGCCTCGGGATGTCGCTGGCCGATGTGCTGGTTGAGGCTGGCCAGGTCGCCGACCACCTTGCACCAGCCGTCGTCGTCGGCGAAATGCCCGAGGGTGCCGGAATCGGCGGTTTTGCCATGTCCGCGCAGGTCCGGCGCGTACACGCCGTAGCCTTCGGCGCACAGCCGCTCGGCCAGTCGGGCATAGCGGGCGCTGTGCTCGGCCATGCCATGGGCCAGCAGGATCACCGCCTTCAGCGGCGCGGCGGGCAGCCACTGGTTGACGAAGAGGCGGGTGCGGTCGTTCGCGTCCAGCCAGAAGGTGTCGTGGATCATGGCGATTCCTTTTGCGGGGCTGCCCGGTTCGAAGTCGTTGCATTGTATAGCGCGTCCGATCCGCCCGCGCCACGGCCGCAAGATTCACGGGATCAATGAGAACGCTGCCTGTATTTGCCTGATTGACCATAGCTGCTAGTGTCCGGGAAGCCCCGCTTTTCGCACGGCGCTTTCGGAAGTGACAGAGAGGCGGCCCCGGAACGGCTCAGGTAAAGAGGACAAGAACAATGCAACCTGATTTCTGGAATGACAAACGCCCGGCGGGCGTACCCCTGGACATCGACACGGGTGAATTCAAGTCGGTGATCGAGGTGTTCGAGCGTTCCTGCAAGAAATTCGCGGACCGCCCGGCGTTCAGCAACATGGGCGTGACCCTGACCTACGCCGAGCTCGAGCGCCAGAGCGCGGCGTTCGCCGGTTACCTGCAAGCGCACACCGACCTGGTGCCGGGGGACCGCATCGCGGTGCAGATGCCCAATGTCCTGCATTATCCGATCGCCGTGTTCGGCGCGTTGCGGGCCGGGCTGATCGTGGTCAACACCAACCCGCTGTACACCGCGCGGGAGATGCGTCACCAGTTCAAGGACTCCGGCGCCCGGGCGCTGGTGTACCTGAACATGTTCGGCCAGAAGGTGCAGGAAGTGCTGGCGGACACCGACATCCAGTACCTGATCGAAGCGAAGATGGGCGACCTGATGCCCACCGCCAAGGGCTGGCTGGTCAACACGGTGGTCAGCAAGGTGAAGAAGATGGTGCCGGACTATTCGCTGCCCCAGGCGCTGTCGTTCAAGAGCGCGCTGCGCCTGGGCCGGGGGCTGGGCATCAAGCCGCTGAAGGTCGGCCTGGACGACATCGCCGTGCTGCAGTACACCGGCGGCACCACCGGTTTGGCCAAGGGCGCGATGCTCACCCACGGCAACCTGGTGGCCAACATGCAGCAGGTGCGCGCCTGCCTGGCCCAGCTCGGCGGCGACGGCCAGCCGCTGCTGCGCGAAGGGCAGGAGGTGATGATCGCGCCGCTGCCGCTGTACCACATCTATGCGTTCACGGCGAACTGCATGTGCATGATGGTCTCCGGCAACCACAACGTGCTGATCACCAACCCGCGGGACATCGGCGGCTTCATCAAGGAACTGAAGAACTGGCGCTTCTCGGCGCTGCTGGGGCTCAACACCCTGTTCGTCGCGCTGATGGACCATCCGGACTTCAAGACCCTGGACTTCTCCAGCCTCAAGCTCACCAACTCCGGCGGCACCGCGCTGGTCAAGGCCACCGCCGAGCGTTGGGAGCAGCTCACCGGTTGCCGCATCACCGAAGGCTACGGCCTGACCGAAACCTCGCCGGTGGCCTGCACCAACCCTTACGGCGACCAGTCGCGGCTAGGCACGGTGGGCCTGCCGGTGCCGGGCACCGCCTTGAAGGTCATCGACGACGCAGGCGTCGAGCAGGCGACGGGAGAGCGCGGTGAACTGTGCATCAAGGGCCCGCAGATCATGAAGGGCTACTGGCAGAAGCCCGAGGCCACCGCCGAGGTGCTGGACGCCGACGGCTGGTTCAAGTCCGGCGACATCGCGGTGATCGACCCCGACGGCTTCGTGCGCATCGTCGACCGCAAGAAGGACATGATCATCGTCTCGGGCTTCAACGTGTACCCCAACGAAATCGAAGACGTGGTGATGGCCCACCCGAAAGTCGCCAACTGCGCGGTGATCGGCGTGCCGGACGAGCGTTCCGGCGAGGCGGTGAAACTGTTTGTGGTGGCCCGCGAGACCGGCGTGAGCCTGGAAGAGCTCAAGGCGTACTGCAAAGAGAATTTCACCGCCTACAAGGTGCCCAAGCACATCGTGCTGCGCGAGTCGTTGCCGATGACGCCGGTCGGCAAGATCTTGCGGCGGGAGTTGCGGGACATCGCCTGACGAATTGCGTCTGGCGCCATCGCGGGCAGGCAAGCGCCTACAGAGGCATGGACACTTCTGTAGGCGTTTGCCTGCCCGCGATTTTTTCAGGGATGTCCCGGAAAACCGGGGCTTTCAAGGCTGTATAGGTTTTTTGCTCTAAAATGACTTTTAGCAGGTCTTGAGTCATTTAAATGACTGTGGCGACCACTTTTGGCTCTAGTCGCCCCTTGGCAAAGCTGCTACTCTCGGCGCGCTTTGTGACTTCTCGGCCTTGAAGAAAAGCCAGACTCACCAATAAATACACACCAATAACAATCGCATCGAATGCGGTGTTGAATTCGCGTTGCTGAGGAGTGGGCTTCCATGATCGAAGACTTTTGGAAGGATAAGTACCCCGCTGGAATTGCTGCCGACATCAATCCAGACGAGTACCCGAATATTCAGGCAGTGTTGAAGCAATCCTGCCAGCGCTTCGCCGACAAACCGGCTTTCAGCAACCTGGGCAAGACAATCACCTACGGTGAACTGTACGAATTGTCCGGTGCCTTTGCCGCGTACCTGCAACAGCATACCGATTTGCAGCCCGGCGATCGAATCGCCGTGCAGTTGCCCAACGTCCTGCAGTACCCGGTGGCCGTCTTCGGTGCCATCCGCGCCGGGCTGATCGTGGTCAACACCAACCCGCTGTACACCGCGCGGGAGATGGAACACCAGTTCAACGACTCCGGCGCCAAGGCCCTGGTGTGCCTGGCGAACATGGCCCACCTGGCCGAGGCCGTGGTGCCCAAGACCGGCGTCAAGCACGTCATCGTCACCGAAGTCGCCGACCTGCTGTCGCCGTTCAAGCGCCTGCTGATCAACAGCGTCATCAAGTACGTGAAGAAAATGGTGCCGGCCTACCACCTGCCCAAGGCCGTCAAGTTCAACGACGTGCTGAGCAAGGGCCAGGGCCAGCCTGTGGCCGAGGCCAGCCCGGCCAGCGGCGACGTGGCCGTGCTGCAGTACACCGGCGGCACCACCGGCGTGGCCAAGGGCGCGATGCTGACCCACCGCAACCTGGTGGCGAACATGCTGCAGTGCAAGGCGCTGATGGGCTCCAACCTCAATGAGGGCTGCGAGATCCTGATCACGCCGCTGCCGCTGTACCACATCTATGCGTTCACCTTCCATTGCATGGCGATGATGCTGATCGGCAACCTCAACATCCTGATCAGCAACCCGCGCGACCTGCCGGCGATGGTCAAGGAACTGTCGAAGTGGAAGTTCAGCGGTTTCGTCGGCCTCAACACCCTGTTCGTGGCGCTGTGCAACAACGAAGGCTTCCGCAAGCTGGACTTCTCGGCGCTCAAGGTCACCCTGTCCGGCGGCATGGCCCTGCAGCTGGCGGCGGCCGAGCGCTGGAAGGCGGTCACCGGCTGCCCGATCTGCGAAGGCTACGGCATGACCGAAACCAGCCCGGTGGCCACGGTCAACCCGATCCAGAACATCCAGATCGGCACCATCGGCATTCCGGTGCCGTCGACCCTGTGCAAGGTCGTCGACGACGCCGGCGTCGAGCAGCCGATGGGCGAGATCGGCGAGCTGTGCGTCAAGGGCCCGCAAGTGATGAAGGGCTACTGGCAGCGCCAGGAGGCCACCGACGAGATCCTCGACAGCGAAGGCTGGCTGAAGACCGGCGACATCGCGCTGATCCAGCCGGACGGCTACATGCGCATCGTCGACCGCAAGAAGGACATGATCCTGGTCTCGGGCTTCAACGTGTACCCGAACGAGCTGGAGGACGTGCTGGCGACCCTGCCGGGCGTGCTGCAGTGCGCGGCCATCGGCATCCCTGACGAGAAGTCGGGCGAGGCGATCAAGATCTTCATCGTCGCGCGTCCGGGCGTCACCCTGACCAAGGAACAGGTGATGGAGCACATGCGCGCCAACGTCACCGGCTACAAGGTGCCGCGTTCGGTGGAGTTTCGCGATGCGCTGCCGACCACCAACGTCGGCAAGATCCTGCGCCGCGAACTGCGCGACGAGGAGCTCAAGAAGATCAAGGCCAAGAACGCCAGCGCCGCGTAAACAAGAAGCCCCGCCGATGCGGGGCTTTTTTTTGCCGGTCGCTGTGGCGAGGGAGCTTGCTCCCGCTGTGGCGCGAAGCGGCACCGAAAGCGCGGGCCTGCTGCGCAGTCCAACGGGAGCAAGCTCCCTCGCCACAGGGGCGGGTTCTGCCTTACTGACGGAACTTGGCGAAGTTCACGTTGGTGCCCGCCGGGCGCATGTCCTGCAGGAACGAGTCCTTGTCGGCGCTCAGTTCCAGGCTCAGGGCGGCCTTGCGCTTGCCCTGGTTGCGCACCACCAGGCCGTCGAGCTGTTCGCGCAGGAACGCGGTCGGCACCTTCACGTGCAGCAGTTCGTCGGTGGCCGGGGTGTGCATCAGCAGGTGGATCCACGGGTATTGGCCGATCGCCAGGCGCGACATCGGGATGTCGAACCACCAGATGTTGCGGTTGCGGTTCAGTTCGGTGAAATGGCAGTTGTTGACGCCGAGCACGGCTCCGCCCAGTTGCTTATTGATCCGGGCGATGGCCTGCGGTTTGTCGAGTTTCATGAGATTCCTGCGGGGTCGGTCTTCGGCGCATGGCGCCCATCAGTTGCGCATTCTCGGGGCAAACCCGGCAAACATAAAGCCCGGCATGCCCGGCGCGATGAATGAATGCCGCCGAAAATAAATGAAACCTTGGGCGAACCCGGTCAGTCCACCGTTGCGTAATGACTTTCCCGTCAATGTTCCAAGGAGAATCACCATGGGCAGCACGAGCGATAAAGTGAAAGGTTTGGCCAACGAAGCGGTCGGCAACGTCAAGCAAGGCGTCGGCAAGGCCACCGACAACCCGCGTCTTCAGGCCGAGGGCAAGCTGCAGGAAAAGAAAGGCGAGGCCCAGCAAGCGATTGGCAAGGCCAAGGACGCGATCAAGAAGGGCGTCGACAAGGCGTGACCCGGCCTTGAACGAAAGACCTCGACGGCCATCCAAGGATGGCCGTTTTTTGTGCCGTTCACATGCGGTCACCGAACTCGGTGTTTCAACGGCGCCAAGTAAGCTACCTTGATGAAAGAAAACGGCCCCTGAGTCGCCACGACTTCAACCTGTTTGCGGCGAAAGGAGACGCGAATGATTTTTCCGGACATGAAAGGTCTGCCCCTGCACCGGGTGATGGTGCGCACGGTCACGGAGTTCATCGCCGACGAGATGTCGACCTATGCCTCGGCGCTGGCCTACCAGATGCTGTTCTCGCTGTTCCCGTTCATCCTGTTCCTGATCGCCCTGATCGGTTTCCTGCACCTGCCGGATTTCTTTTCCTGGCTGCGCCTGCAATCGGAACTGGTGCTGCCGCCCCAGGCGCTGGAGCAGGTCAATCCGGTGATCGACCAGTTGCAGCAGTCCAAGGGCGGGCTGCTTTCGGTGGGTATCGTGATCGCCCTCTACACCGCATCCGCCGGCGTGCGCCTGATGATGAGCGCGATGAACGCCGCCTACGACGTCGTCGAAGGGCGGCCGCTGTGGAAGCGCTTTCCGCTGTCGGTCATCTACACCGTCGGCATCGCCGGCATGCTGCTGGCGGCCGCCGCGCTGATGGTGCTCGGGCCCCAGGTGATGGGCTGGATCGCTTCGCAGGTGGGGCTGGAGGAGGTGATCGTCACGGTGTGGACGATCGCGCGCTGGCCGGTGATCGTGATCCTGATGATGGTCGCCGTGGCGGTGATCTATTACGTGATGCCCGACGTCAAGCAGGAGTTCCGCTTCATCACCCCCGGCTCGGTGCTGGCGGTGGTGGTCTGGATCGTCGCTTCCCTGGGCTTTGCGTTCTACGTCAAGACGTTCGCCAATTACAACGCGATGTATGGCAGCATCGGCGCGATCATCGTGCTGTTGCTGTACTTCTACATCTCTTCGGCGGTGCTGCTGCTCGGCGCGGAGATGAACGCGGTGATCGAACACATGTCCAGCGAGGGCAAGGAGCCGGGCGAGAAAATCCCCGGCGAGCTCGCCGAACATCCCAAACAACACGTTTCCGGCCTGGGGCGCGACCATTCGCTCAAGCCGAACGCAGACGAAGCCTGACCATGATCCGTGAAATCCTGAAGATGGGCGACGAGCGCCTGCTGCGCATCGCGCCGCCGGTGCCGGCCGAGATGTTCGACACCCCCCAGCTGTGGCAATTGATCGACGACATGTTCCAGACCATGGAAAGCGTCGGTGGCGTCGGGCTGGCGGCGCCGCAGATCGGCGTGGATCTGCAGTTGGTGATCTTCGGCTTCGAGCGCAGCGAGCGCTATCCGGACGCCGAGGCGGTGCCGCAGACGATCCTGATCAACCCGCTGATCACGCCGTTGAGTCCGCTGATGGAGGAGGGGTTCGAGGGCTGCCTGTCGGTGCCCGGCCTGCGCGGCGCGGTCGACCGCCATCAACAGATCCGCTATGAAGGCTTCGATCCCAAGGGCCAGCCGATCGTGCGCGTGGCCTCGGGCTTCCATGCGCGGGTGGTGCAGCATGAGTGCGACCACCTGATCGGCCGGCTGTACCCGTCGCGCATCACCGATTTCAGCAAGTTCGGTTTCACCGAGGTGATGTTTCCGGATCTCGATCCCAACGCCGACGACTGATTCGGACCTGTAGGAGCCAGCCTGCTGGCGATGGCGGCGCATCCGTCGACGATGAGGCGGCTGACATTGCGCTATCGCCAGCAGGCTGGCTCCCACATAAGAATCCTGGTCAGCCAGTCAGCCAGTCAGCCAGTCAGCCAGTCAGCCAGTCAGCCAGTCAGCTTCGGCGAGGCTCCAGCCCCATCGCAATCATCGGCTTGCTGCGTGCATAGCGGCTCAGGCGTTCGGCCAGGGCGTAGGGCAGGGCGGTGTCGACGCTGAACCCGTGCCGCTCGTAGAACCCGCGCAGGTCCGGATGGCAGAACAGCCACACCGGCTCTTCCAGGCCGTTCACCGCTGCGGCGATCAATTGCGCCGCGACGCCCTGTCCGCGGCAGTCCGGGGCGACGAACAGGCCGGTCAGCCAGTGCCCGCCGGCCACCGGGCGCAGGCACAGCGCGGCGACGGTCTCTTCGCGCCGAGCCACCCACAGCTGCGCCTCGCGCACCGCTTTCATCGACGACTGATGGGCGCGGTAGAACTTGTTCATCAACGGCCAGGACAGGGCGTCGAGCCGGGTATACAGGGTGTCGGGCATGGCGGGGCACCGGGCTGGCGAAAGGGGCGGATTATACGGCGCGCCTCCTCGGAAAAATAATATGCAAGATTGGCGGGGCCCGTTGCACAGAAGGAAGTCAATCCTGTGCCGAGTGTCGCCATGCCCCACTATTTCGACGATGACCATCGTCAGCAGATCGAAGCCCTGCGCCGACGCTTCACCGCCCGCACCGAATGGCCGACCTGGCTGTTGCTGATCGGGGTCTACGGTGCCTGGTTCGCCGTGGTGCTGGGCAGCGGTCGGCTCGGCCTGTGGTGGAGCACGGCGCTGCTGGTTCCGCTGCTGGTGCTGTGGCTGTCGGTGCAGCATGAACTGCTCCACGGCCACCCGACCCGTTGGGTGGCGCTGAACAAGCTGCTGGGCTATGCGCCGTTCGCGGTCTGGTATCCGTACACCCTCTACCGCGACAGCCACCTGTTGCATCATCGCGACGAAGACCTGACCGTACCCGGCATCGATCCCGAGAGCCGCTACCTGAATGCCGAACGCTGGCGCGGCAGTTCGCCGTTCGAGCGCAGCCTGCACTGGCTGAACAAGACCGTGCTCGGCCGCTTCATCCTGGGCGCACCGCTGGCGTTGCTGGCGCTGGCCGGCGAAGAGCTGCATCGCCTGCGGCGCGGCGAGCGGCAGGCCTGGCGCATGTGGCTGACCCACGGTGCCCTGACCGTGCTGATGCTGGTGTTCATCGCCCGCTGCAGCGTGGTGCCGGTGTGGCATTACCTGCTGCTGATCAGCGTGCCGGCGCTGTCGGTGGCGATGGTCCGCTCCTACTATGAACACCGCCCGCACGAGCGACCGGAGCAGCGCACCGTGCTCAACGAGGCGGGATGGCCATGGCGCTGGCTGTTCCTGAACCTCAACTTTCACTTGGTGCACCACGACCTGCCGAAGCTGGCGTGGTACGACTTGCCCACGGCGTACCGGATGCGCCGGGCGCAGTGGGTGGCGCGCAGCGGCGGGTTCGTGGTGCAGGGGTACGGACAGTTGTGGCGCAGGCATGGGCTCAAGCCGATCGACAGCCCTGAGCACCCCTTTCACTGAACTCACTTGCGGCGGCCATGCTGACGCCATCGCGAGCAGGCTCGCGCCTACACTGGAATTTCGCTGAATGGATGACCGTTCATGACCCGACGCCACGCCGAACTCCTGATGTACACGGCCCCGGAGCCGATCCGCGCCGCCAACGAACGCTGGCTGGCGCACATCCTCGACCGCCTGGGCCACAGCCGCCTGAGCGCCGAAGGCCTGTCGCTGCCTGAGCTCTGGCTGTCCCCCGACCTGCTGCTGACCCAGACCTGCGGCTACCCGCTGATGACCGCGCTGCAAGGCCGGGTGCGTGTCGTCGGCCGTCCGCGCTACGAATTGTCCGACAGCAGCGCCGGCCACCATTGCAGCCTGATCCTCGCCCGTGACGTCGATCCGCGCCGCACCCTGGCGGACTTCCGCGGCAGTCGCGGGGTGATCAACAACGACGACTCCAACAGCGGCATGAACCTGTTGCGCCAACGCCTGGCACCGTTGCAGCGCGACGGCCGGTTCTTCGCTTCGGTCGGGCACAGCGGCGGCCACCGCGAGAGCCTGCGCTGGCTGCGCGAGGAGCGGGCGGACCTCGCGGCCATCGACAGCGTGACCTACGCCTACCTGGCGCGACATGCCGCCGATGAGGTCCAAGGGCTGCGGGTCGTGGAGCGCAGCGCACCGAGCCCGACCTTGCCCTTCATCACCCGCATCGGCGCCACGGACGAGCAGGTCGAAAGCCTGCGCCAGGTCATGAACCGCTCACTCAAGCAATTGCCGGACGTGGCGCGGATCCTCGGTCTGCCGGAGGTGCTGCCGGCCAGCGAAAGCGATTACCGGATCCTGCTCGGTTATCGGGACGAGGCGCAGACGCTGGGTTATGAGCGTGTGAAGTAGCGGTTTCATAAATTCAAATTTGGAATATAAGAATTCTTTTTAAGTATTTTTAACGCATAAGGCGCCTTGCTAGGATCGCGCCACCGGACAACCGGACATACCGCGACCCTAACCCAAGGAGCCCACATGTCCGGCGCCGTCCTGTCCTGCCGTCACCCCGTCGAAGGCCTGTTCCGGGCCCATTACCGCTGGCTCTGCGCACGCCTGCGGCAGCACCTGAACGATGCCGCCGGCGTCGAGGACATCGCCGCCGAAACCTTTGCCCAATTGCTCGAGTCCTCCGGCCCCGACGCGATCCGCGAACCCCGCGCCTTGCTCACCACCATCGCCCGGCGCCTGCTGTACCAGCGTTGGCGGCGGGCCGACCTTGAGCGGCGTCACTTGAATGCCCTGCACCCGTGCGAGCCGCAGGCCAGCGCGTCTCCCGAAGAACTGGCGCAGCATTCGCAGGCCCTCGGCCGCCTGGACCGCAGCCTCAAGCGCCTGCCGGGCAAGGTGCGCTCGGCCTTCCTGCTGGCCCGGGTCGATGGCCTCACCTATCCGCAGATCGCCGCCGAACTGGGCATCTCCCAGCGCTCGGTCAGCGACTACATGACCCGTTCCCAGGCCCTGTGCGACCGCCACAGCGCCAACCAACCCCTGATCCGCCCCCTACAGAACAAGAGGTCCGCATGAGATCGATCAAAACATTGCTCGGTGGTTCGCTGCTCGCCCTGAGCCTGACCGTCGGCCACGCCGTGGCCGCCGAGAAAACCGCGCCGATCCATTTCGGCGACATCACCTGGGAAAGCGGCAGCTTCATCACCGAAGTGCTGCGCCTGATCGTCGAGAAGGGCTACGGCTACCCGACCGACACGTTGCCGGGCAGCACCGTCAGCCTGGAGGCGGCGCTGGCGAAGAACGATATCCAGGTGATCGGCGAAGAGTGGGCCGGGCGCAGTCCGGCGTGGGTCAAGGCTGCCGCCGAAGGCAAGGTGTTCGGCCTGGGCGACACGGTCAAGGGTGCCACCGAAGGCTGGTGGGTGCCGGAATACGTGATCAAGGGCGACCCGGAGCGCGGCATCGAGCCATTGGCGCCGGAGCTGAAGTCGGTGGCGGACCTGCCGCGCTACAAGGACGTGTTCCGCGATCCGGAAGACCCGAACCGCGGGCGTTTCCTCAACAGCCCGACCGGTTGGACGTCGGAGATCGTCAACAGCCAGAAGCTCAAGGCCTATGCGTTGACCGACAGCTTCGTCAACTTCCGCACCGGTTCCGGCGCGGCGCTGGATGCCGAAGTGGCGTCGTCGATCAAGCGCGGCAAACCGGTGCTGTTCTACTACTGGTCGCCGACGCCGTTGCTGGGCCGCTACAAACTGGTCAAGCTCGACGAGCCGCCGTTCGACGCCGAAGCCTGGAAGACCCTGGCCGACGCCAGCAACCCCAACCCCAAGGGCACCCGTTCGATGCCGGCCAGCCTGGCCATCGGCGTGTCGGCGCCGTTCAAGGCGCAGTACCCTGACCTGGTGGCGTTTTTCGAGAAGGTCGACTTTCCCATCGATCAGTTGAACCGCACCCTGGCGGGCATGAGCGAGAAACGCCAGCCGCCGCGTCAGGTCGCCGAAGCGTTCCTGCGTGATCAGCCGCAGGTGTGGACGCCGTGGGTGCCGGCGCAGGTGGCCAGCAAGGTGACGGCGGGCCTTTGACGTTCACCGACGGCCAATAGGCTGGGAGCCGGCCCGCTGGCGATGGTGTCCGCCAAGACGCTGCGAGGCCGGATCGAGCCTGCCGCGCCCGCAGGTCAGCCGCGGGAGCGGCGGGCGCGCGGACCAATGTTCGGGATACTTCCCATCCTCTGATGCGTCCTGCGCGGACGCATCGCCCACTTTCTTCCTGACAACAATCCGCTGAACCGTTTCTTGTTCATTTAGCCCTCGGTACTGGCCGACTAATGGCCTTGCGCGGGTTATTGCCCTGTCTATGCTCACGTGTAACTAACTATGTCGATTGCAATCTGAATGCGATCCGACCGCAAACAGTTAGTTGCCGGACAAATGCTGCCAGAGTGCGCAACTAAAGGCACCGACACTGAACCGACAAGGAGCATCTGTTAAATGGAAGTTCTCGTGCATGTTAGGGCTGGCCCGCGTGCGGGCTATCAAGAGAAGGATGTCTTGATAAGAACGTCGCCACATGGACGCTCGGATTAAACATCATTTATCACCTGACAACTTCCTCCTGTGGAGGAAGGCGTGTGCCTGTTCTGTGGAACGTAGTGGTGGATCTTGAAAGACCTGAACTTTCATCAATTCAAAAGACCGCGCGGAAGGTGACAGAAACATGTTCAACCTACATCACAAGGCTGACCTGCAGGAAATCCAACGCTTCAGTTGCGCCCTGACCGAAGCCAACGCCAAGTTGGCGGCCATCAGCGGCTCGATGGCCATGATCGAGTTCACCCCCGAAGGCATCGTGCTGGATGCCAACGAAAACTTCTGCCGGACCATGGGCTACGGCGCCGACGAGGTGCGCGGCAAGCATCACCGGATCTTCTGCGAGGAAGCCTTCTACCGCAGCGAGGAGTACGCGAAGCTGTGGCGCGACCTGGCCCGCGGGGAGCCGATCAGCGGCACTTTCCTTCGCTTGCACAAGAGCGGCCGGGAAATCTGGCTCGAAGCCAGTTACATGCCGGTGTACGGCCCGGACAAGCAAGTGCGCAGCGTGATCAAAGTGGCGTCGGACATCACCGACCGCGTCAACAAGGAGCACGAAGAGGAAAACATGCTCGCGGCGATCAGCCGTTCCATGGCGGTGATCGAGTTCACCCCCGAAGGCAATGTCATCACCGCCAACGAGAACTTCCTCAAGACCATGCAGTACTCGCTCAATGAAATCATCGGCCATCACCACAGCCTGTTCTGTCACCGGGCCGAGGCGGAGTCGGCGCAGTACAAGGCGTTCTGGGCGTCGCTGAACCGCGGCGAATATCACTCGCACCGGTTCGAGCGCAAGAACAAGTCCGGGCAGACGGTGTACCTCGAAGCCTCCTACAACCCGCTGTTCGACGCCAAGGGACGGCTGTACAAAGTGGTGAAGTTCGCCAGCGACATCACCCACCAGATGAACACCCTGCAGACCGCCGCCGAGTCGGCCCACAGCACCTCGGTGCAAAACGACGCCTGCGCGCAAAAGGGCTCGCAGGTCGTGCAGCAGACCGTGCAGATCATCCAGGACATCTCCCGCGACCTCAACGAAGCGGCGCTGAGCATCGATGCGGTGAGCAAGCAGTCGGACATCATCGGCACCATCGTCCAGACCATCCGCGGCATCGCCGACCAGACCAACCTGCTGGCGCTCAACGCGGCCATCGAGGCGGCGCGGGCGGGCGAGCACGGGCGGGGGTTCGCGGTGGTGGCGGACGAGGTGCGCAGCCTGGCGGCGCGGACCAGTCAGGCGACCCTGGAAATCGTCGAAGTGGTGCGCAAGAACCACGACCTGTCCCTGAGCGCGGTGTCGAGCATGCAGTCGAGCCTGAGCCGCACGGGGCTCGGGGTGGAATTGGCGAACGAGGCGGGGGATGCGATCCGCGAGATCCAGCAGGGCTCGCGGCATGTGGTGGATGCGATCAGTCAGTTCAACGAGACGTTGCAACTGAACTGACGCCATCGCCCGCAGGCTGGCTCGCGCATTGTCTTGCGGCGGCCACGAATGCTGCGTTCATCCCAGATCCCTGTGGGAGCCAGCCTGCTGGCGATGGCTCCCACGGGTTTTCCTTTACAGCCGATTCAAGGTGCTCAGAGCGAGGCGAGGAACTTTTCCGCCATCTTGTCGCTGTCCTTGATGTCGTTGACGTTCTCCTTGTCCGATTGCGCCAGTTTCATCTTGTCCTGCAGGCGCTGGGCGATTTCCTTGGCCACGGCCAGTTGCTTCTCCGGCGGCATGGCCTTGATGTCCTCCTCGGTCAAGCCCATTTCCTGCAGGATGCTGTCGCGCAGGCGCTGCTCCGGCGACTTGCTCATGTAGTCCTTGAACTCTTCGGTGGCGGTCTTGGCGCCGGCCTTGGCGTTGGACGTGTCGGTGGTCTGCAGGCCGACGCGGGTCTTGGCGAAGGCTTCGTCGACGTTGTCGCTGATGCGGTTGGCTTCGCTGACCTGCTGGGTGGCGACCTGAGTGGCCGAAGCCTGCACCTTGCTGGCGGTTTCGGTGGACTGCACCGGGGCCTGGTTCTGCAGGGTCTGCAGCATGGCGCCGTGAAGGCCGCTCTGCAGGCCGGCGGCTGCGGTGGCCGTGGCGTCCTCGGAAAGGCGCTTGGGCAGGTGGATGATTGCCTGTTGTTTAGCACTGACCAACATGATGGATGAACCTGTGGGTAATGACTGACGCCGGTGAGTCAGCAATTACCGTGCCTGCCTGTAAAAACCAACTAAATCAATGGCTTGACGGTTTTAACTGTCGGGTTAACGGCCAGCCCTTGCCGCCGGCGGCAGGGGCTGACCGTCTGGTTTACGCCGGATCCGGCAACGCCGAGGCGGGCAGGCCGAACACCCGGTCGAACAGCCAGTTGAAGGCGAACGTGTAGCAGGGGATGAACACGATCAGCGCCAGGTCCAGCAGGAAGGCCTGCACCAGGCTGATGTCCATCCACCAGGCGATCAGCGGAATCAGGAACACGATCAGCGTCAGCTGGAAACCCACGGCATGGGCGATGCGCCGTTTGACGGTGCGTGTGCGGGACTTCTGCAGGCTTTCCCAACGCTCGAACAGCGAGGTGTAGATGAAGTTCCAGGTCACGGCGATGGTGGTGATGATCACCGCCAGGGGCCCGGTGCTGCCGGGGGAGGTGCCGGACAGCAAGGCCAGGCCGAGGGCGGAGAAGGTCATGCCGATCACTTCATAGAGCGACACGTAGACCAGTTTGCGTTTGACGCCTTGCATGGGGATTGCCTCTTTCTTGCGACTGACGGCCAGTGGGGCTGGCCAAGTCGGCGAAAGATAGCTTCAATCTTCGTGACAGAAAAAGTCAGAAGCTTTCAGGTTTATTGATAGGTGATGGGTTTGAATTTCAGCAGCGACAGCATCGAACTGTTTCTGGCGGTGATCGAGCGCGGCTCGTTTTCCGCCGCCGCCCGGGCCTTGGGCAAGGTGCCGTCGGCGGTGAGCATGGGCATCGGCAACCTGGAGGCGGAGCTTGGCTATCCGCTGTTCGACCGCCGCCACCGCGAGCCGCAGCCCACGGCGATGGCCCTGTCGCTGGTGCCCCATGCGCGGCTGATCGCCGAGCAGCTCAAGCAGTTGCAGGTGCACGCGGTGCAACTGTCGCTGGGGCTGGAGAGCCGGCTGTCGATCGGGGTGGCGGCGGACATCGACCGGCGCCGGCTGATGGCGGCGATCAAGGTGCTCGCCGGGCGTCATCCGCTGCTGGACGTCGAAGTGCTGACCGCCCCCCAGGATGACGTGCTGGCGATGCTGCACAGCGGCCGGGTCAGCGTGTGCCTGGCGTTCGCCGGGCTGAGCATGAACGTGCTGGAGCGGTTTCAGTTCGTCGGCAGCGAACGGATGATCGCGACGTTGGCGGCGGACAGTCCGCTGTGGCAGGGGCAGGACCTGTTTCTGGAGGATCTGGTGCACGTGCGGCAGATCGTCGTCGCCAGCCGCGACCTGCCGGTCAGCGACACCCGCCCGCTGGTGGCCGAGTCCCATTGGCGCACCGACAGCCTGGCCACGGCCCTGGAGATGGTCGAGGCGGGACTGGGCTGGGGCAATTTCCCGTTGTCGGTGGTGCAGCCGTGGCTCGATGCGGGGCGGCTCAAACGGCTGAATTTCCGCAACATCGAGAACGGCCTGGTGCTGCCGGTGCACGCGGTGTGGCTGCGGCGCCAGCCGTTGCAGAAGGGGGCGTTGGCGCTGGTCGAGTTGTTGGGTCAGTGAGAAACCTGTGGTGAGGGAGCTTGCTCCCGCTGGGCTGCGGAGCAGGCCCTCTTTTTTGGGGGGCGCTGCGCACCTCAGCGGGAGCAAGCTCCCTCACCACAGGCAATCGGCTCAGGTGCTTTCGCGGATCTTCAGTTCGAAGCCCATGTCTTCCACCGGCCGGGCCACGTTGTTGCCGGCCATCAAGGTCAGCATCTGTTCTGCCGCGCGACGGCCAATGGCTTCGCGCGGGGTGCTGATGCTGCTCAGGCGCGGCACCATGTGTTCCGAGGCGGGCAGGTCGTTGAAGCCGAGGATCGCCACCTGCTCGGGGATCTTGATCCCGTGGCGCAGGGCTTCGAGCAGCGCGCCCTGGGCCAGGTCGTCGTTGCCGAAGAAGATCGCGTCGACGTCCGGATGCGCCGCCAGGAGTTGCAGGAACAGCTCGCCCCCCAGGCCCACGGACGAGGCGCGCGGGGTCAGCACTTCCAGGTCCGGGTCGTACAGGCCGGCCTTCTGCACGGCGCGGCGGAAACCTTCGCCGCGCAGCAGCGTGCGCTGGTCGAGCTGCGCGCCGATGTAGGCCAGGCGCTTGCGCCCGCGGGACAGCAGATGCTCGGCGGCGGTCTCGCCGGCGCTGAGCTGGGAGAAGCCGACGCAGTTCACCCCGGCGGCGCTGTCCAGTTCCATCATGTAGACGCAGGGGATGTTGCTGGCCTCGATCATCCGCCGCGAGCTTTCGGTGCGGTCGAAACCGGTCAGCAGCAGGCCGCGCGGCTGGTAGGCCATGTAGTTGCGCAGCAGCTTCTCCTCTTCGTCGCGGGAATAGTGGAAGTTGCCGATCAGCACTTCGAAGCCTTTGGGCGTCAGCACCCGATGAATGGCTTCCAGGGTGTCGATGAACAGCAGGTTGGACAACGAGGGCACCAGGACCACCACCGAATGGCTCTGGGCCGAAGCCAGGGCGCGGGCGGCGGGGTTGACCACGTAGTTGAGGTCGAGGGCGGCTTTCTGCACCTTCTCCACCAGTTCGGTGGCCACGGTGCTGACCCCGCGCAGCGCACGCGACGCGGTGATCGGGCTGACCCCGGCCAGGCGGGCGACTTCATTGAGGGTGGGACGGCCGGTGGTGCGGGTGTTCTTATCGTTCTTGGGGGGGGTCATCGGGCGGCTTGCCAAACAAAAATCAAGGCACTAAGGTAGCGCTGTCCTTTTGCAGCTGCAAATGCGTGAGCGAGGCTTGCCTGATCCTCGCTCTTTGGCGTGGGGCATCAACCTGCTGCAACCCAAAAAAACGACAAGAAGGCGTCGGCAATATCTGCCTGTGCACTAGAGTCATAGCTAGCAAAGGTAGCGCTGTCTGCGCGCTGAGGTGTTACATGAATCATCCCATCACCGCCCTGGTCATCATGGGCGGTGCCGGTTGCTGCAAGACGTGCGTCAGCCA
>NZ_JBIVHR010000027.1:0-64571 GCF_044749305.1 Pseudomonas sp. NPDC089534
GCCAGCCTAGCAGACCAGCGTACCGGGGTAGCTGTCCGGTTCATCGCCGGACAGCTACGGCGGCATGGCCCGTCACGGCGGCGGCGCGTTTTCCGGCAAGGATCCGTCCAAGGTTGACCGTTCGGCGGCCTACGCCGGCCGTTACGTGGCCAAGAACATCGTCGCCGCCGGCCTGGCCGAGCGTTGCGAGATCCAGGTGTCCTACGCCATCGGCGTGGCCCAGCCGACTTCGATCTCGCTGAACACCTTCGGCACCGGCAAGATCAGCGACGACAAGATCATCAAGCTGGTGCGTGAAGTGTTCGACCTGCGTCCTTACGCCATCACCACCATGCTGGACCTGCTGCACCCGATGTACCAGGAAACCGCAGCCTACGGTCACTTCGGTCGCACTCCGCAGACCAAGACCGTCGGCGACGACACCTTCAGCACCTTCACCTGGGAAAAGACCGACCGCGCCGACGCCCTGCGTTCCGCCGCCGGCCTGTAACTCCCCGGTTGCAAAAAAAGCCCCGCACGGCTCACGCCCTGCGGGGCTTTTTCATGCCCGCCAGTCCCCTCCCTGCTTCGGGCAGCAACCCGACCAAGAGCCCGCATCTGCCCATCCGGAAACAGCCCGAAAAACACCCGCCCGCCGCCCTCGAATTCCCCGCCTACCCTTCAAGCGTTCCCCTCGAGCAAGGACGCTCACGATGCCCCCTGCACTGCCCCTGCTGCTCCCTCTGCTGTTGACGCTTTTCCAGCCGAACGCCCTCGCCGACGACTGCCCCGACTGGCCGCCGGAACGGGCCCGCACCGAAACCGCCGCCCTGCAAAGGCAGATCGACCGCTGGGACGACGCCTACCACCGCGAAGGCCGCTCGCCGATCGCCGACGGGCTCTACGACCAGTCGCGCTTGCGGCTGGACGAATGGCGCCGGTGCTTCGGCCTTCCGTCACCGGCCAACCCGCTGCGCACGGCCGCAGGTTCCGTCACCCATCCCGTCGCCCACACCGGGCTGGACAAGCGCCACGACGGCAAAGACGTCGAAGCCTGGCTGCGCGACCGCAAAAGCGTCTGGATTCAACCCAAGGTCGACGGCGTGGCCGTCACGCTGACCTACCGCAGCGGGCGGCTGCACCAGGCCATCAGCCGGGGCGACGGGATCCGCGGCCAGGACTGGACAGCATCGGCGCAGAAGATCGCCGCCATTCCCAGGCAACTGACCGACACGGTGGACCTGCTGGTGCAGGGCGAACTCTATTGGCGCCTGAACGACCACGTTCAGGCCCGCGACGGCGGGCGCAATGCGCGCGCCACCGTCGCCGGCCTGATGGGGCGCAAGGATCTGGGCGCCGAGCAGGCCAGCGGCATCGGACTGTTCGTCTGGGATTGGCCGCAGGGGCCTGCGGCGCTGTCCGAACGAATTTCGACACTGGCCGCACTGGGCTTCGCCACGACCGCCCCTTACACCCAGCCCATCGAACGCTTCGCCGACGCGCACGCATGGCGCGACCGCTGGCACCGCATGCCGTTGCCGTTCGCCACGGACGGCGTCGTCCTGCGCCAGAACCATCGCCCGCCGGCCGAACGCTGGCAGGCACGGGCGCCCTACTGGGGCATCGCCTGGAAGTACCCGTTCGCCCAGGCCCTGGCCGAGGTGCGCAGGGTCGATTTCAGGGTCGGGCGCACGGGACGCATCTCACCGGTGCTCGAACTGGCGCCGGTGACCCTGGATGACCGGCAGGTTCGGCGAGTCAGCGTCAGCTCGTTCAAGCGCTGGCAGACGCTGGACATCCGCCCCGGCGATCAGGTCGCGGTCAGCCTGGCCGGCCTGACCATCCCCCGGCTCGACGGCGTCGTCCTGCGCGCGGCCGAACGTGTTGAGCTGGCCGTTCCGCAGGCAACCGATTTCCACGCCCTGAGCTGCTGGCGACCGACGCCCGGCTGCGAAAGCCAGTTCCTCGCCCGCCTGACCTGGCTCGGCGGCAAGCAGGGGCTGGGGTTGCCCCACGTCGGTCGCGGCACCTGGGAGAAACTTCTGGAAACAGGCCGCCTCAACGGCCTGCTGGATTGGTTGACCCTCGACGGGCCAGAGCTTGCTAACATGGCCGGCTTCGGCGAGCGCAGCGGCGCTCGTCTGCTGAACAGTTTCCGCAACGCCCGCCAGCAGCCGTTCGCCACGTGGCTCAAAGCCCTGGGGCTTCCCCCGACCGGGCAGGCACGGCTGGACGGTTCCTGGCAGGAACTGGCGCAACGCGACACCGAACAATGGCAGGCAGAGCCCGGCATCGGCCCCGGCCGCGCGGCGCAACTGAGCGCGTTTTTCCGCGACCCGCAGGTGCTGGCCTTGAGCGAAACCCTGCGAGCCGCCGGTATCGACGGTTTCTGAACACGCCATCCCGGCTGGCCGGGAACCCAATGTCCGCCGGAGCGCTCCAACTGCGCAGCGCCCCACCGAACCGAATGCCTATGCGCATGGAGCCCTTATGAAATCGCTAGCCCTGCTGACCCTCTGCGGATTCCTGGCCGCCCCCCTGATGGCCGCCGAAGAAGCGCCGGCACTCACCGGCTGCGCCGCCAAGAAGCAGAACATCGCCACCCAGATCGAACAGGCCAAGGCCCAAGGCAACACCGACCAGCAGGCCGGCCTTGAGACCGCCCTGCGCGAAGTCACCGATCACTGCACCGATGCCGGCCTGAAGAAGGAACGCGAAAACAAGGTGCTGGAGGCCAAGCACGAAGTGAGCAAACGCCAGGCCGACCTCGACAAGGCCATGAAAAAGGGCGACCCGGAGAAGATCGACAAGCGCAAGAACAAGCTCGCCGAATCCCGCAAGGAACTGCAGCAGGCGCTGGACGAACTGGACAAGTGACTGGGATCCCTGCGGCGAGGGAGCAAGCTCACTTGCCGCACTCTCTCAACCGTCCTGAATATCAGTGATCGCGAAACTCTTTATGGCAGGCACTGCACGCATCTTCGACTTTCTGCACCGCCGGCCCCAGGTTGCCGGCCTTGTAGGGCTGCACTTGGCTGGCGATCACCAGTTCGCCGGTGGCCGCCTCAAGGGTGCGGGCCATCTCCTGGAAGCGCGCCTGCTTCTGCCAGACGTCGTCCTTGGCGCTGGTGTGATCCTCTTCGCGCACCTGCGGGAAGTGTTTCCACGGCTCATGGGACAGCGCATCGAGCTTCACCGCGCCGTCGGCGAATTTCGGCCCGTCGAAGGGAATGCGCCCGCGCAGCATGCCGCCCAGGTCTTCGCCGGTCTTGAGCATCTGCTTGAAGATCGCCTTGCGCTGGCCCAGCGGAGAGTTGGGGTCGACGCCGCCGCAGGCGGACAGGGTCAGACAGGCCAGCAACGCAACAGAGATTCTTTTGAGTGTCATGGTGGCTTCGGTCACGGAAAAATGGCGGCCAGTATCCTCGCGCGACCGCCAAACACCAATAGCCCTATTAAAAATACGGGTTGCCTGAACGCATGGAGCATTCACGCAACCGGCACAGGAACCACTCCATGAACAGCCGCTTCAAGGCCTGGCGTCATCCGCTTTTCGCAACCCTGCCGCTGCTGGCGATCCTCGCCGGCTGCACCGGGGGCGACACGGCCAAGCCGAAGACCCACGCCCTCGCCACTTACTCCAGCGCCACCTGGGAGGCGCTGCCCGCCGTGTCCGACAACGATCTGGTGGCCGGCTTCGGCTCGTGGCGCAGCGCGTGCAACCGGCTCAAGGCCGACCCGGTCTGGGGCGCGACCTGCGCGGCGGCGGCCAATGTCCCGCAGAGCGCCGGCAGCATCCGCGCGTTCCTCAAGCAGAACCTCGATGTCTATGGGCTGCGCGCCGAGAACGACAACCCCAACGGCCTGATCACCGGTTACTACGAACCGGTCTACCCCGGCAGCCTGACCCAGACCGCCACGGCGAACGTTCCGGTGTACGGCGTGCCCGACGACATGATCATCGTGGCGCTGGACAGCATTTACCCCGAGCTCAAGGGCAAGCGCCTGCGCGGGCGTCTGGAGGGCCGGGTGCTCAAGCCTTACGACGACGCCGCGACCATCGGGAGCAAAGGCGTCAATGCGCCGGTGGTGGCGTGGCTGACCGACCCGATGAACCTGCAGTTCCTGCAGATCCAGGGTTCGGGGCGGATCCAGCTCGACAGCGGCCGCCAGCTGCGCATCGCCTACGCCGACCAGAACGGCCACCCGTACCGCCCCATCGGCCGCTGGCTGGTGGAACAGGGCGAGCTGAAAAAGGAAGACGTGACCATGGGCGCCATCAGCCATTGGGCCAAGGCCAACCCGTCGCGCATCCCGGAGCTGCTGGGCAGCAACCCGAGCTATGTGTTCTTCACCCAGAACCCGGACAGCAACGAAGGCCCGCGCGGCTCGCTGAACGTGCCGCTGACCGCCGGCTACAGCGCGGCGGTGGACCGCAAGGTGATTCCGCTGGGCAGCCTGCTGTGGCTGTCCACCACCCGCCCGGACGGCACCGCCCTGGTGCGCCCGGTGGCGGCGCAGGACACCGGGGGCGCCATCGCCGGCGAGGTGCGGGCGGACCTGTTCTGGGGCACCGGCGATGCGGCGGGGCAACTGGCCGGGGACATGAAGCAGCAGGGGCAGATCTGGATGCTCTGGCCCAAGGGCGCAGCGCTGCCGCAAGTGCCGCAGGTGGCCGATACGGTCAAGGGCAAGTCCTGACCGCCGTACCTTGCGGGAGCCCTGCGGCGCCGTCACTGACGCCATCGCCAGCAGGCCGGCTCCCACAGGGCGCGGCCACAGCAGAACACTGTGGGAGCGAGCCTGCTCGCGATGAGGCCATCAGCCTCCCCACGGCTCAGGCTGACACAATGAAGAACGCCGCAATCAACCCCATCCCCACAAACCACACCAGCGACCGCAGCACCGCCCAGTCCGCCAGGTAGCAAATGATGTAGAGCAGGCGGCTGGTGATGAACAGCACCGCCAGCACGTTCACCGTCACCAGTTCGGCGGTGCCCACCAGGTGCGCGACGATCACGGCGGCGACGAAGGCCGGGGTCACCTCGAAGCTGTTCAGCTGCGCCGCATGGGCCCGCCGGGCCAAACCGTTGAGGCTCTCCAGAAAGTCCCGGGGGTCATGGTTGTCACTCATCCTGTAGCCGCCGACGGCCTTGGCCACGGCGGTGCACAGGTACGGCAGGAAAATCGCGATCAATACACACCACAAAGCCACGGTCATAGCGCAGTCCCTTTTTCGTGTCGTTCGAATGGCGGGCGGATCAGAGCTTCATCACCAGCATGCCGATCAGCACCAGCCCACAGGCTAAGAGCCGCGGCCGGCCGAAAGGTTCTTTGAGGTAGCGCATGCCGAACAGCACCACCAGGATCACGCTGATTTCCCGCAGCGCCGCCGCTTCGGCGATCGAGCCCAGCCGCATCGCCCACAGCACCAGAGCGTAGCTGAACAACACGCAGAACCCGACCGCCAGCCCCAGCCGCCACTGCGTGCGCCAGAACTGGCCGAACGCCGGCCGCTTGGCGACCCACGCCAGCAGCGGAAACGGCCAGGCGCTGAGCAGCGTGACCCAGGCCAGGTAATCCAGCGGGTGCGGCCAGCGTCGCAGGGCCTGGCCGTCGATGTAGGTGTAGCAGCCGATGCACAGGCCGATCAGCGCCACCACCGGCAGCATCGACCACGGCAGCCGCGCCCCGCCGCCGCCCTGCCACAGCAGGCAGGCCATGCCGAACGGGATCAGCAGGATGCCGAAGATCTGCTGCGCCGTGAGCGCTTCCCCGGCGAAGGTCAGGGTCAGCGCCAGCACCACCAGCGGCGACAGGCCCCGCATCAGCGGATAGACCAGCCCGAGGTCGCCCACCCGGTAGGCCTGGATCAACAGGTAGCGGTACAGCAGCTCGAATGCCGCCGAGGCGAGGATCCACGGCCAGATGTCCAGCGGCGGCACATCCGCGAAGGGCAACGCCACCGCGACGAACAGCAACGCCACGGTGTCCATGCAGGCCACCACCAGCAGGCGCTCGGCGCTGAACTTGATCAGGGTGTTCCACGCCGCATGCAGCAGGGCCGCCATCAACACCAGAGCCGTCGCCAGCACATTGCTCTCCTTGGGCTTTCGCCGACGCTGAGCAGGGCCGCCGGCAATTAGTCATATTATTGATTCGCGATGTGTCCGCAGCTGTTTATACTGCACGCGACCACGCCGCACTCGGTTGCGCACAGACCTATTCCAACAATGACCGCCTGACCCGTTCTCCGCCCGAGACCGGCCGTCGGCCTGCGCCTGCCTGAACAAAGCGTCAAGACTACCGACAGAGACCTTGCGCATGCCACTCGCCTTGCTAGCACTGGCCGCTGCCGCCTTCGGCATCGGCACCACCGAATTCGTCATCATGGGCCTGCTGCCCGATGTCGCCCGCGACCTCGCCGTGAGCATTCCCGATGCCGGCCTGCTGATCACCGGCTACGCGCTGGGCGTGGTGTTCGGCGCGCCGGTGCTGGCGGTCGGCACCGCCAACATGCCGCGCAAGGCGACGCTGCTGGGCATGACCCTGATGTTCATCCTCGGCAACGTGCTCTGCGCGCTCGCCCCGAACTACGCGACCCTGATGGCCGCCCGGGTGGTCACCGCGCTGTGCCACGGGGCGTTCTTCGGCATCGGTTCGGTGGTCGCCGCCGGCCTGGTGGCGCCGAACAAGCGGGCCCAGGCGATTGCGCTGATGTTCACCGGCCTGACCCTGGCCAACGTGCTCGGCGTCCCGCTGGGCACCGCGCTCGGCCAGTTCGCCGGCTGGCGTTCGACCTTCTGGGCCGTGGCCGCCATCGGCGTGGTCGCCGCCCTCGCCCAGTGGCTGTGGCTGCCCAAGCACATCCCGATGGAGCGCGCCGACCTCGCCAGCGAATTCAAGGTGCTGGGCAAGGCCAACGTGCTGCTGGCGCTGGGCATGAGCGTGCTGGCGTCCACCAGCCTGTTCAGCGTGTACACCTACATCGCGCCGATCCTGCAGGACGTCACCGGCATCAGCCCCCACGGCGTGACGGTGATGCTGCTGTTGTTCGGCGTCGGCCTGACCGGCGGCAGCATGCTCGGCGGGCGCCTGGCCGACAGCCGCCTGCTGCCGTCGCTGGTGGGCGTCGCGCTGGCGGTGGCGGTGATTCTGGCGGCCTTCACCCAGACCAGCCGCTCGGCGGTGCCTGCCGCGGTCACCCTGGTGCTGTGGGGCGTGTTCGCCTTCGCCCTGTGCCCGATCCTGCAACTGCTGATCATCGACCAGGCCCATGAAGCGCCGAACCTCGGCTCGACCCTGAACCAGAGCGCCTTCAACCTCGGCAATGCGTCGGGCGCGTGGATCGGCGGACTGGTGGTGGCCAGCGGCGCGGACCTGGCGGACCTGCCGTGGACCGGCGCCCTGGTGGGCATGCTGACCGTGCTGGCGGCGCTTTTCTTCATTTATCTGCAACGCCGGCGCGTGGCTGCGGTCAATGCCTGCGGCTGAAGCACCGGCTGCCGCAATCCCCGTGGCGAGAGCGCTTGCTCCCGCCCGGCGGCAACCTGAATGCGGGGCTGCTGCGCACCCCGGCGGGAGCAAGCGCCCTCGCCACAGGGGACTCATGTGCCCCTGAGCGGCGCCAGCCCATCCAACCCTTGCGTCCAAGCATCGGACGCGCCTCTTCCATCCCCCATCCAAAGGACCCCGGATGCTTGAACTCGTTGCTGCGTTTATCTGCCTCACCACCCTCCTGACCTTCGTGAACTTCCGCTTCATCGGCCTGCCGCCGACCATCGGCGTGATGGTCACCGCACTGATGTTTTCCCTGTTGCTGCAAGGCCTGAGCCTGCTGGGCTACCCCGGCCTCGAAGAACGCGTGCAGCAGTTGATCGGCCAGATCGACTTCGGCGACCTGCTGATGAACTGGATGCTGTCGTTCCTGCTGTTCGCCGGCGCCCTGCACGTCAACCTCAACGACCTGCGCAGCTACCGCTGGCCCATCGGCCTGCTGGCCACGTTCGGCGTACTGATCGCCACCGCCGTGATCGGCAGCCTCGCCTATTACATCTTTGCCCTGTTCGGCTGGCACGTGAGTTTCCTCTACTGCCTGCTGTTCGGTGCGCTGATCTCCCCCACCGACCCGATTGCGGTGCTCGGCGTGCTGCGTACCGCCAACGCGTCGAAACCGCTCAAGACCACCATCGTCGGCGAGTCGCTGTTCAACGACGGCACCGCGGTGGTGGTGTTCACCGTGCTGCTGGGCATCACGCAACTGGGCGAGACCCCGACCCTCGGCGCCACGGCCCTGCTGTTCGCCCACGAGGCCATCGGCGGCGTGCTGTTCGGCGGCCTGATCGGCTACCTGGTGTACCTGATGATCAAGAGCATCGAGCAACACCAGATCGAAGTGATGCTGACCCTGGCGCTGGTGATCGGCGGCTCGGCCATGGCCACCGAACTGCACGTCTCGGCGCCCATCGCGATGGTGGTGGCGGGCCTGATCATCGGCAACCTGGGGCGCAACCTGGCGATGAACGACATGACCCGCAAGTACCTGGACGGTTTCTGGGAGCTGCTTGACGACATGCTCAACGCCCTGCTGTTCGCGCTGATCGGCCTGGAGCTGTTGCTGCTGCCGTTCAACTGGCTGCACGTGGCGGCGGCGAGCCTGCTGGCGCTGGCGATCCTGCTGTCGCGCCTGCTCACCGTGGCCCCGGCCATCGTCCTGCTGCGGCGCTGGCGCACGGTGCCGCGCGGCACCATCCGGATCCTGACCTGGGGCGGCCTGCGCGGCGGCGTCTCGGTGGCGCTGGCCCTGGCCCTGCCGTTGGGCGCTGAGCGGGATTTGTTGCTGAGCATCACCTACATCGTCGTGCTGTCATCGATTCTGGTGCAGGGCCTGACCATTGGCCGGGTTGTCCGTGTGGTGACGACTCCACAAGACACCGCCATGGCCAATGCTGCGCACTGACACTGGATCGGACTCCGTCGCAGCGCACCCGCGCTGCGACGGCACTCGCAATATCTCCTTCATCAGTCCGCCGCTCTCAGTACCGCATCCACCTGCTCGGCCGCGTGCAAAAGAATGCTGTCGTCTCTGAAACCGCCAATCATTTGCAGGCCTGCCGGCAACGCCCCGGCATTGCGCACGAGCGGGATGTTGATCTGAGGTAAACCGAACGCCATCCAGAACTTACTGAAATCGGAAGGCCCGGTCGCGCCAAGGCCCAACGGGGCGACGATGCCGCAGCTCGCACCGAGCATGGCATCAAACGGTTTGAATAGGGATTCAAGCACAGCAGCCAAAGTCGCCAGGCGCTTCTTCGCCGCAGACTCCTGCTCCCACGTTGTCTGGCGGGCCCGTTCGATCATGGCCAACACTTCATCGCTGAGCAGCTCAGGTCGCGCTTGCAGCTCCTTGGCCAGTGACCGCGCCCCCTCGCAATCGTTGATCAGCAAATGGTCATCGAATACCGTCGCAAACGCCTGCGGCAACTCCACCTCACTCACCTGATGTCCGGCCCGGCGCAGATCTTCAACGGCAGCGTCCAGCGATCTGGCGATGTCCTCATCGACCTGATCCCAGCGCGCTGTACGACAGAAGCCGAACTTGCCTGGACGACGCTCATCAGTACGCTGCGCAATGCCGGGGATCAATACCTCAGCCAACAGTTGCAGGTCACGAACCGAGCGGCCGTACCAACCCACCGTGTCAAAACTCGGCGCCAGTGGTTTTACCCCCTCCAGAGAAACCAGCCCATAGGTCGGTTTGAAAGCATACAGTCCGCAATACGAGGCGGGTTTGATCAACGACCCGGCGGTCTGCGTGCCCAAGGCGATCGGGAAAAACCCGGCCGCCATCCCCGCCGCCGAGCCGGCGCTGGAGCTTCCCGGTGTCCGTTCGAGATCATGCGGATTGCGGGTCGGCCCAGTGTGCATGTAGGCGAATTCGGTGGTGTGGGTCTTGCCCATGATCACCGCGCCGGCCTGACGCAACAGCGCCACAACATGTGCGTCACGTGAAGGACGGTTGTCCGCATAGATCGGGGAGTAAAACCCCGTGGGATAATCGGCGGTGTCGAAGATGTCTTTGATGCCCACGGGCACGCCGGCGAGAGGGCCTTTGAAGTGGCCATTGTTCAACTGGCGAACTTGATCGCGCACCTGACCCGGGTCGAACGCTGCAAAGGCTTTTATGCTGAGCTCCCGCGCTTCGACACAGCCCAGAAAATGCTCGGCGACTGACTCTGCGCTCACGGCCTGCGAACGAACGCTCTCGGAAATATCGCTCGCGTCCATCTGATTAAAATTGCGCATAGATACCCTGCAGATCAGTGAAGCCTTTTATCTCGATCGGGTTTCCGGCGGGATCGAGGAAAAACATGGTTGCCTGCTCACCGGGCTGGCCGGCAAAACGAATGCCGGGCGGCAGAACAAACTGCACCTGGGCCTCGATCAAGCGATCTCTCAAAACGCGCCAGTCCGACATTTCGAGGATCACGCCAAGGTGCGGCATCGGCACGTCGTGATCACCAACCTTACCGGTGTTACTGACTGCAAAAGGCTCGCCCAGATGCAACGACAATTGATGCCCGAAAAAATTGAAATCGACCCAGGAGTCAGTGCTGCGCCCCTCTTCGCACCCCAGTAAATCCCCATAGAACTGGCGCGTAACCTGCAAATCACGGACATGCATAGCAAGATGGAAAATCGACTGCATAAAGAACTCCTGACGATCGCCGGACGAGAGAGACATCTCAACGGTTGAAGACTGTGCGGTTTTCATCAAAACAGATAGCCTGTAATTCTTTCCGTCATCGAAAGCATTTCTTATGGACTCGCGCTATCTGAGAAGTCTGATCACCGTCGTCGAGTGTGGCTCGATTGCCAATGCCGCGCGTGTCGAAGGGTTGACGGCCGCAGCGATCAGCCAGCGCATTCTCGCGCTCGAACGGCAACTCGGCTTTGAGCTGTTGTCCCGCGTCGGCCACGCCGCCAAGCCGAGCCAGGCCTGCCTCGATTTACTGCCCCGGGCCAGGCGCATCGTTCGTGAAGTGGCGCTACTGGCGGGAGATGCCGACGTCGCAGGGCTGACGGGACAGTTGCGCATCGGCGCAATCTCCACGGTTCTGACCGGGCTGTTGCCGGGAGCACTGCGAGCACTGACCGAGCTGGCGCCGGGGCTGACGCCAGTGATCGTGCCGGGAACATCGCGGTCGCTGTATCAAGCCCTGCTCTCGGCGGAGGTGGATGCGGCGATCCTCGTGGTTCCGCCGTTCGAGTTGCCCAAAGCGCTGCAAGTGGTGTCCCTGCGCAAAGAACCGCTGGTGTTTCTGTCAAAGGAGAAGTCCACGCAAAGCATCCCCGCACAACTGATGAGCCAGCCCTACATCCGCTATGACCCTGACGCGTGGGGCGGACGGCATGCCGAGCAATATCTGGCAGATCAGGGACTGACGCCGACGCCGCTGGTCGATCTTGATGCGCTGGAGACCATTGCCATGCTCGTGACAGGCGGGATGGGCGTGAGCCTCGTGCCCCTTTGGTCCGGCTTTGAACAATGGGGTCACCAATGTGCGGTGAGCCCGATTGGTTCTGACCGATACGACCGAGAGATTGTGCTGATCAGCCCTGCCCAGACCGATCGGCCGAACATGATCAGCGCCTTGTGCAAGACGCTTTCAAGTGCCTAGCCTGAGCGCACTCAATCCTTCTTCGACTCGCCCCGGTCTTCTTCTGGGGCGTCGGGTGTCGGTGCGCCGCTCTCGCTGCGGATCTGCGCATGGCTGAGCAAGGCGAAGATGCAGCTGCCGCCGACGATATTGCCCAGCAGCGTCGGCCCGGCGAACACCGCCCAGAAATCGCTCCACGGCAGTTCGCCGGCGAACGCCAGGTACGACACCTCCGCCGATCCCACCACGATGTGGGTGAAGTCGCCCAAGGCCATGAGGTAGGTGATGAGGATGATGATCCACATCTTCGCGCTCTCCATGGACGGGATCATCCAGACCATGGTGGCGATCATCCAGCCGGAGACGATGCCCTTGGCGAACATCTGGCTGGCGTGGTTCTCCATGACCTTGCGCCCGATCTCGAGGAAGGCCTCGTCGGTCTTGCCGTCGAAGATCGGCAGTTCGAGCATCACGTAGGCCACCAGCAAGGTGCCGCACAGGTTGCCGGCCAGCACCACCGTCCACAGCCGGATCAGGCGGCCGACGTTGCCCAGGGTCGGCCGGGTCATCACCGGCAGCACGGCGGTCAGGGTGTTTTCGGTGAACAGTTGCTGGCGGGCGAGGATCACCGCGAGGAAGCCTGCGCAGTAGCCGAAACTGGCGATCACCTTGAATTCGTCGCCTTCGGGCAGGCGCGAATTGAGCAGGCCCATCCCCATCAGCGACAGGCCCATGGTCAGGCCCGCCGCCAGCGCCGACCACCACAGCGCGGCGATGCTGCGCTCCAGTTCCTGGTCGCCCTGGGTGCGGATGATTTCGTGCAGCACGGCCGCGCGGGGCGGCTGGCTCTTCTCGACTTCGTGCCGTTCCCTGGGCGAAAGGTCTGGGGTCTTGCCGTCTGTCGGAGTGGTCATGGCAGGCAATCCGGTGGCGGGGTTGTTTAGCTACGACCCGCGCCGTTTGCGGCTGTTCACTCCACAGAGAAGTCTTCGTCGGCTGTCTGACCGCCATCGCCAGCAGGCTGGCTCCCCCCCAGACCGCGCCCGTTCCGGCAACCCGGCCAACTGTGGGAGCCAGCCTGCTGGCGATGGGAGCGCCGCCGGCTTTACTGGACCGGCACGTCATCCTTGAACTGGTCTTTGACGTACTTGATCTCGGTGCGCCCGTGGGGCGCCGGCAGGCCGTCTTCGCCGAGGTTGACGAAGACCATCTTCTCGACGGTCAGGATGCTCTTGCGGGTGATCTTGTTGCGCACTTCGCAGGTCAGGGTGATCGAGGTGCGGCCGAACTCGGTGGCGGTGATGCCCAGTTCGATGATGTCGCCCTGGCGCGAGGCGCTGACGAAGTTGATCTCGGAGATGTACTTGGTCACCACGCGCTGGTTGCCCAGCTGGACGATGGCGTAGATCGCCGCCTCCTCGTCGATCCAGCGCAGCAGGCTGCCGCCGAACAGGGTGCCGTTGGGGTTGAGGTCTTCGGGTTTTACCCACTTGCGGGTATGGAAATTCATGCATCCTCCTGAAGGTCTTGCCGAGTGACGGTCGCCATCATGTCAGACCGAACGGTCACGCTCCATGAGCCATCCGCTATGGCCATCATTGGCAATCTTCATTTGGCCGACAGAAACCCTTTGGAAGATCAGTCTAGACGGCTATAATCGCCCCCGTTCCAAAACGGTAACCTTCACGCGCTACCGTTTTCCCGCCACCTGTCCGAGGGGCGCTGCAGCAGGTTCCACCTGTCAGGCTCGGATGGGGCGTTGACCGGCCTTGCGCCGGACACCAAACGCACAACGGCGCCCATTCGCATACATTACGAATGGAGGCTCTTCATGAGCGCTGTAATCACGCCTGCAGATTTCACCGACTACAAAGTCGCCGACATGTCCCTGGCTGCCTGGGGCCGTCGCGAAACCATCATCGCCGAATCCGAAATGCCTGCCCTGATGGGTCTGCGCCGCAAGTACGCTTCCGAGCAGCCGCTCAAAGGCGCCAAGATCCTCGGCTGCATCCACATGACCATCCAGACCGCCGTGCTGATCGAGACCCTGGTTGCCCTGGGCGCCGAAGTGCGCTGGTCGTCCTGCAACATCTTCTCCACCCAGGACCAGGCCGCTGCGTCCATCGCCGCCGCCGGCATCCCGGTCTTCGCCTGGAAAGGCGAGACCGAAGAAGAGTACGAGTGGTGCCTGGAGCAGACCATCCTGAAGGATGGCCAGCCATGGGACGCCAACATGATCCTCGACGACGGCGGCGACCTGACCGAACTGCTGCACAAGAAGTACCCTCAGGTGCTGGACCGCGTCCACGGCGTGACCGAAGAGACCACCACCGGCGTTCACCGCCTGCTGGACATGCTGGCCAAGGGCGAGCTGAAGATCCCGGCCATCAACGTCAACGACTCGGTGACCAAGTCCAAGAACGACAACAAGTACGGCTGCCGTCACAGCCTGAACGACGCGATCAAGCGCGGCACCGACCACCTGCTGTCCGGCAAGCAAGCGCTGGTCATCGGCTACGGTGACGTGGGCAAGGGCTCGGCCCAGTCCCTGCGTCAGGAAGGCATGATCGTTAAAGTCTCCGAAGTCGACCCGATCTGCGCCATGCAGGCCTGCATGGACGGCTTCGAACTGGTGTCGCCGTTCATCGACGGCATCAACGACGGTTCCGAAGCGAGCATCGACAAGGCGCTGCTGGGCAAGATCGACCTGATCGTGACCACCACCGGCAACGTCAACGTGTGCGACGCCAACATGCTCAAGGCCCTGAAGAAGCGCGCCGTCGTCTGCAACATCGGCCACTTCGACAACGAGATCGACACCGCTTTCATGCGCAAGAACTGGGCATGGGAAGAAGTGAAGCCGCAGGTGCACAAGATCCACCGCACCGGCCCAGGCGCCTTCGACGCGCAGAACGACGACTACCTGATCCTGCTGGCCGAAGGCCGTCTGGTGAACCTGGGCAACGCCACCGGTCACCCGAGCCGCATCATGGACGGCTCGTTCGCCAACCAGGTGCTGGCGCAGATCTTCCTGTTCGGCCAGAAGTACGCCGACCTGTCGCCGGCCCAGAAAGCCGAGCGCCTGACCGTGGAAGTGCTGCCGAAGAAACTCGACGAAGAAGTGGCCCTGGAAATGGTGCGCGGCTTCGGCGGCGTGGTCACCCAGCTGACCAAGCAGCAGGCTGACTACATCGGCGTGACCGTCGAAGGCCCGTTCAAGCCGCACGCTTACCGCTACTAAGTAACCGGCTGCTTTATTTGCTGGACCGAGTCGTTGTGGCGAGGGAGCTTGCTCCCGCTGGGTTGCGAAGCGGCCCCAAGATTTTGGGAGCGCTACGCGCTCCAGCGGGAGCAAGCTCCCTCGCCACATAAAAGCTCGCTCCAATAGATGAAAGATACCGCAGGCTTACGAGTTTCCAAGGGTATGACCATGTCCCAAGAACGTCGCTACAGCTTCGAGTTCTTCCCGACCAAGACCGATGCTGGGCATGAAAAGCTCCTCGCCACTGCCCGCCAGTTGGCCACCTACAACCCTGACTTCTTTTCCTGCACCTACGGCGCGGGCGGCTCGACCCGCGACCGCACGCTCAACACCGTCCTGCAGCTGGAAAGCGAAGTCAAAGTCCCGGCCGCCCCGCACCTGTCGTGCGTCGGCGACAGCAAGGCCGACCTGCGCGGCCTGCTGAGCCAGTACAAGGCTGCGGGCATCAACCGCATCGTCGCCCTGCGCGGCGACCTGCCGTCCGGCATGGGCATGGCCAGCGGCGAGCTGCGCCACGCCAACGAACTGGTCGAATTCATCCGTGAAGAGACCGGCGACCACTTCCACATCGAAATCGCCGCCTACCCGGAGATGCATCCGCAGGCGCGCAACTTCGAGGACGACATCGCCAACTTCGTGCGCAAGGCCAAGGCCGGCGCCGACAGCGCGATCACCCAGTATTTCTTCAACGCCGACAGCTACTTCTACTTCGTCGACCGCGTGAAGGCCCTGGGCGTGGACATCCCGGTCGTGCCGGGGATCATGCCGATCACCAACTACAGCAAGCTGGCGCGCTTCTCCGATGCCTGCGGCGCGGAGATCCCGCGCTGGATCCGCAAGCAGCTGGAAGCCTACGGCGATGACACCCAAAGCATTCAGGGCTTCGGCGAACAGGTCATCACCCAGATGTGCGAACGCCTGCTGCAGGGCGGCGCGCCGGGGCTGCACTTCTACACCCTCAACCAGGCCGAACCGAGCCTGGCGGTGTGGAACAACCTGAAGCTGCCGCGCTAACGGTCGTCAGCCTCACGTTTCAAGCGGCAAGCAAGACGGAGAGTCGCAGTTCGGGAAAACGCCTACAGAGGTTTTCGCAACTGCGACTTTTTGCTTTCAACGCCCGAAACAGAGCTTCTGCCGCCGCTTTCTGGCTCTTTCCCGATTCTCGTCGTACTCTCCAGTCATGCCATTGATCGCGCAGTTTTTCACCGTGCTGGTTTTCGCTTGCCTGAGCTTCGCCGCCCGGGGCGAGAAATTGCGTATTGTCACCGAGCCCTGGGCGCCTTACGTCTATGAGGACGGCGGCAAGAACCTGGGTCTGGACTACGAAACCACCGCCATCGTGTTCAAACGCCTGGGCATCGAGGTCGAATGGCAGTTCCTGCCCTGGAAACGCTGCCTGTCGATGCTCGAGACCGGCCAGGCCGACGGCGCGCTGGACATCTTCCACAGCGACGAGCGCGACGCCACCCTGCTCTACCCCAGCGAACCGCTGTCGGTGGTCGAGTTCGTGATGTTCTACGCCAACGAGCGGCCGCACCCGTTCCGCACCCTCGACGAGCTCAAGGGCCTGACCGTCGGCACCTCCCCCGGCTACCTGTACAGCCAGGACTTTCGCGAATCGCCCCTGTTCACCCGGGAGCCGGCCCCGACCCACGAGGCCAACTTCGGCAAGCTGGTGCGCGGGCGCATCGACCTGCTGATCACCGACCGCCGGGTCGGCCAGCACCTGCTGGATCAACTGGACATCCGCAGCCAGATCACCGAGAACCCGACGGTCATCAGCCGCCAGAGCCAATACCTGGCCGTGCGGCGCAACGCCGGGATGGATCTGCTGGTGCAGCGCTTCGGCGCCGAGCTCAAGCGTTTCAAGCGCGAACCGGCCTACGCCGAGCTCAGCGCACGCTACGGGGCCGCCCCTGCCGCCGCCGCGCCGCTGGAAAGCGCCAGCACCGCCGGCAAGGCCGTTGAGCAGCAGGAACGCAGCGCACAGTGATTGCTCTGTTATACTCCGGCGTTCCCGCCAGGCTCACGCCCGGACGCCCGGATCCGTAACAGGCCTCCCGACCCGCTACAGCGCAGCTTTTCAGCCCGCGCGAGCGCTCCGGACGAGCCTTCGGATGCGCCGCAGGACCGGACGGGACCGCGTCACCTTAAACGCGGTTCGCGCCAGGCAAGACTCCCATTGGGCCCAGCCCTAACTAAAAACAGGATTACTCATGTCCTTTGCTTCCCTCGGTCTCTCCGAGGCTTTGGTCCGCGCTATCGAAGACGCGGGCTATACCGAGCCTACTCCGGTGCAACAGCGGGCCATTCCCGCCGTGTTGCAAGGTCGCGACCTGATGGTCGCGGCACAGACAGGTACCGGTAAAACCGGCGGTTTCGCCCTCCCGATCCTGGAGCGGCTGTTCCCCAACGGTCACCCGGACAAGTCCCAGCGCCACGGCCCGCGCCAGCCGCGCGTGCTGGTGCTGACCCCGACCCGCGAACTCGCGGCCCAGGTGCACGACAGCTTCAAGATCTACGCCCGTGACCTCAAGTTCGTCAGCGCCTGCATCTTCGGCGGCGTCGGCATGAACCCGCAGGTCCAGGCCATGGCCCGTGGCGTGGACGTGCTGGTGGCGTGCCCCGGCCGTCTGCTCGACCTCGCCGGCCAAGGCAGCATCGACCTGTCCCACGTCGAGATCCTCGTGCTGGACGAAGCCGACCGCATGCTCGACATGGGCTTCGTGCACGATGTGAAGAAAGTCCTCGCCCGCCTGCCGGCCAAGCGCCAGAACCTGCTGTTCTCGGCGACCTTCTCCAAGGACATCACCGACCTCGCCGGCAAGCTGCTGCACAACCCTGAGCGCATCGAAGTCACGCCGCCGAACACCACGGTCGAGCGCATCGAACAACGCGTGTTCCGCCTGCCGGCCAGCCACAAGCGCGCGCTGCTGGCCCACCTGATCACCGCCGGCGCGTGGGAACAGGTGCTGGTGTTCACCCGCACCAAGCACGGCGCCAACCGCCTGGCCGAGTACCTGGACAAGCACGGCCTGCCGGCCGTGGCGATCCACGGCAACAAGAGCCAGAACGCCCGCACCAAGGCCCTGGCCGACTTCAAGGCCAACGAAGTGCGCATCCTGGTGGCCACCGACATCGCCGCCCGCGGCCTGGACATCGACCAACTGCCGCACGTGGTCAACTACGAGCTGCCGAACGTCGACGAAGACTACGTGCACCGCATCGGCCGCACCGGCCGGGCCGGCCGTTCGGGCGAGGCGATCTCGCTGGTCGCGCCGGACGAAGAGAAGCTGCTCAAGAGCATCGAGCGCATGACCAAGCAGAAGATCGCCGACGGCGACCTGATGGGCTTCGATGCCAGCGCCGTGGAAGCCGAGAAGCCGGAGACCCGCGAGCGTCCCGACGGCCGCAACCCGCGCAACGCCCGCAGCCCGCGTGGCGAAGGCCAGAACGGCGGTGGCCGCAAGGACAAAGGCAAGGACAAGGGCAAGGAAAAGGACAAGTCCGCTTCCGGCGAGAAATCCGAACGCGGCGAGCGCCCGGCCCGTCAGCGCAAGCCCCGCGAAGGTTCCCGCGAGCAGCGCGAACAGCGCCAGCCGAGCCAGCCGCCACGGGCAGCCGCTGACCGTGCGCCGGACGAGTTCCTCGACGACGACATCGACAACTTCGGCAACCGCGTCGACTACGTGCCGAAGCAGACCCCGGCAACGGGCCGCGGCCGTCGTCCCGGCGGTTCCGGCCAGGGCCAGGGCTCCGGCGCGCCGCGCAACGGTCAGTCCCAGGGCCGCCAGAACGGCCAGCCACGCAACGGTGGCGGCGGATCGCGCAGCGGTTCGTCGTCCCGTGACGGCCAGGGCCGCCGCGACGAGTCGCGCAACCGCCGTCCGAACCGCGACGACGCCTCCCCCGCCGAACCGGCCGTGCAGAACCCGCGCAGCACCGGGCCGAAGATCATGCACAAGGAGTCCAAGGCCGACCGCTTCCCGACCCCTGAGCAGCTCGATCAACTGCCGAGCCGCCCACGTGGCGAGAAACCGGCGTTGCTGACCCGCAACCGCTGATCCTGCGCCGCTGAAAAAAAATGCCCTGGTTCGCAAGAACCGGGGCATTTTTGCAAAAGCCATGGGCGATCCTGTCCCTTGTGGGAGCCAGCCTGCTGGCGATGGAGCCGGCATGTCCAAGACATTTGCCGACTGACCCACCGCTATCGCCAGCAGGCTGGCTCCCACAGGGGTTCTGCGGCGACGGCAGCCATCCGCAAGGCAAAAAAAAGCCCCCGGCCGCAAGGCCGGGGGCTTTTTGCGTATCGGGCGAAAGTTACTTCGCTTTCACGCCTTCGAACGAGATGTACAGGTCGACGTTGTCGGACTGCGGGCCCAGGTCCATCATCTTGCCGAAATCAGAACGCTTGATGCTGGTGGTGCCTTCGAAGCCGGCACGGTAGCCGCCCCACGGATCCTTGCCTTCGCCCAGGAACACGGCCTTGACCACGATCGGCTTGGTCACGCCGTGCAGGGTCAGGTCGCCGGTCACGTCGGCGGTGTCTTTGCCGGCGGCGTTCTTGCCGGTGGACTTCACGCTGGTGGAGACGAACTTGGCGTCAGCGTATTTGCCCACGTCCAGGAAGTCTTTGCTGGCGATGTGCTTGTCGCGCTCGGCATGGTTGGTGAACACGCTGGCGGTCTTCACGTCGAACTCGATCTTGCTGTCTTCAGGCTTGGCGGCGTCGAAGCTGAACTTGCCGCTGATGTCCTTGAAGGTACCGGTGATGAAGCTGTAGCCCAGGTGGCTGATCTTGAAGTCGACGAAGGCGTGCTGGCCTTCCTTGTCGACGGTGTAGTCAGCGGCCATCACGTTGGCGGACAGCACGGCGGAGCCGATGGCCAGAGCGGCCAGAGTCTTTTTCAACATGCTTTCTTTTCCTTTGAGTCGAGGTTGAACTTCAGGCTTTGCGGCCCAGCATTCGGGTCAGGGTCGCATCACGATCGATAAAGTGGTGCTTCAATGCAGCCAACGCATGGAGGCCGGAAAAAATTACCAGCGCCCAGGCCAGGTACAGGTGAATCGCACCGGCGGTATCCGCCTGGTCCGGTAGTCCGGACACCAGGGCAGGCACTTCAAACAAACCAAACACCGGGATCCCGACACCGTCTGCGGTGGAAATCAGGTAACCGGCGATCATCACGGCGAACAGGCCGAAATACAGGAACGCATGGCCGAACTTGGCGCCGATGCGGGTCATCCGGCTGTAGCTCTGCAGCGTCGGCGGCGGAGGGCTGACGAAACGCCACAGCACCCGCAGCACCATCACCGCCAGCAGCACCAGGCCGATGCTCTTGTGCAGGTCCGGCGCGTCTTTGCGCCAGCTGCTGTAGTAATCCAGCCCCACCATCCACAAGCCCAGCGCGAACAGCCCGAAGACCGCCAGCGCCACACCCCAGTGCATGAAGATGCTGACCCAACCGTAGCGCGAAGAAGAGTTACGTAGCTGCATTGCCCAAATCCTGTGAGAACTGCGAACCAAGACTATCGACTTATCTATCGAATTAAAGCGGAAAATTTTGCTTTGAAATATCGAGAAATACGATCAAGAGTCTGAAAGTGGCGAGTTAAGGAAAGATTAAAGGCGAAAGTGTGACGGGATGTTGGTGGGGAGATCAGAGAATTTCACGGCCGGTACTGGCCCGATCGCCAGCAGGCTGGCTCCCACAGGGATTGCCTTTCAACTGAACGGATCCGTTCGACTGCGGGAGCGGGCCTGCTTGCGATGACGCTCTGACAGGCAAAAAAAAGCGCGGCCCAAGAGCCGCGCTTCTTCATTCACCGCAAGGCCTTACTGCGCCTTGGCCTCGGTGCTGGCCGCCGGTTTGGCCGCAGGCTTCTTGGCCGGCTCGGCCTTTTTCGCCGGGGCCTTGGCCGCAGGCTTTTTCGCCTCGGTCTTGGCCGCCGGCTTCTTCGCCGCCGGCTTGCTGGCGGCCTTCTTCGCCGGTTCGGCCTTCACGGGGGCCGCAGGCTTCGGCGCTTCCGCCGGAGCAGGCGCAGGGGCCGGGGTCGGCGCAGGCGCCGGAGCTGGAGCCGGGGCTGGCGCAGGCTCTGGGGCCTTCACCGGCTCAGGCTTCTTGTCGTCGTCCGAACCGCCGAACAGGTTGGTGAAGAAGTTGCCCTTCTTCGCCGCCACGGCGCCACCCGCCGCACCGGCCGCCACCGCGGCGGCCGCGGCTGTCGGGCCGACCTTGACCGGCGCGAAGGATTTGCCCGCCGCCAGGTCCTCGACCTGGCTGGCCGCGCGCTGGCCGGTGCGCAGCGCGCCTTCCAGGGTGCCCGGGTACAGGGTGTCGGTGTGCTCGCCGGCGAACGCCACGCGTTGCAGCGGCTGTTCCCACAGGCGCCAGAACTTGCTGATCTGACCCGGGCCGAAGGCCAGGTACGAACCGCCGGTGGACGGGTCGGTGCTGTAGCGGCGGATCTCATAGCCGGTGAACGAACCGCGGGCCTGCGGATAGAACGCATGCAGACGGATCAGCACCTGATCGACCATCTGCTTGTCGCCGAACGCCTGCATCACCCGCGCGTTGTCGCCGGACAGGTTGATCACCACGTTCGCCCCGCCCTTGAGCGCAGGCTCGACCCAGAGCATGCCGAGGCCGGTGTTGCTGTAGATCTCGCCGGACATCCGCGCCTTGCTTTCCCACACCGGCGTCTTGAACTTGAGCATGATCTGGTCGCGCCAGCCGTAGTTGGTGCCCTTGATCGCCGCCTGGTGCTGGGCGTCCAGCGCCGGGGTCAGCTGGATCTTGCTCAGGGCGCGCAGCGGCACCGCCAGCACCACGTAGTCGGCCTGGTAGCCGACCGCGCCGACCTTGACGGTCACGCCGTCCTTGTCCTGGGTGATGGCCGACACCGGCGAGTTGGTCTTGATGGTCTTCAGTTGCTTGACGAAGGCCTGGGCCAGCACCGGGCTGCCGCCGACCAGGCGCGAGGCGCGCAGGTCACGGTCGGACACGCCGCGGTACACCCGGCTCTGCTGGGCGAAGTACAGCAGCGACAGGCGCGACGGCTCGTCGTAGCGGCTGCGGATCTGCTGGTTGATCAGCTGGCGCGCGGTGGCCGGCAGGTTCTGCTTGTCGAGCCAGCTGGACACGTTGATCTGGTCCAAGGCATGCAGGGTGTTGGTGGACGCCGGGTTCTGCGGATCGTCGATCGAGCGCGCCAGGTCGTCCAGGGTCTTCTCGTAGCGCTTGAGCGCGTCGCCCGTGGCCGGCTGCTTGGCGGCGAGGTCGGCGGCGGAGAAGTACTCGCCGTCGATCAGGTAGCCCGGCGTGCGCACGAACTCAGGGGCCGGCGTGGTGCTCAGCTTGAAGGTCGACACGTACTTGTTCAGCACCGGCTGGGTCTTGTCGTTGCCGATCCACTCGCTGGTGGCCATGCCGGAACGGCCGCCGATGCTCGGCTTGGCTTCCAGCAGGGTGACCTGCCAGCCCTTGTTCTGCAGCTCGTAGGCGGCGGTCAGGCCCGACAGGCCGCCGCCGATCACGATCGCGGTTTTATCCTTGGCCAGCGCCGAAACGCTGAACAGCCCCAACACCACCAGCGCACAGGCGCGCAGCCAACCGACAGACATTCAGCGAACTCCGGAAATACACGGGAAAAAAAGCGGTTTTGCGGGTCAGGCGACCCAGAGAACCGCGAAGAATACGTCAGCCATCAAAGCGCCGCCAGCGGCGTCTATCGCCCCAAGTAAAGTAGCTCAATCGACACAATGGGTTGTCCCGGCGCGACGCATTGCATAGGCTTGCGCGATTGTTTGCCCGCGCCAGGCGCGAGCCGTCCCGAGGAGACCGGAAATGGGCCTGAACGACCAGTGGATGCAGCGTGACCTCAAGGTCCTGTGGCACCCCTGCACCCAGATGAAAGACCACGAACAGCTGCCGCTGATCCCGATCCGGCGCGGTGAAGGCGTCTGGCTGGAAGACTTCGACGGCAAGCGCTACCTCGACGCCGTCAGCTCCTGGTGGGTCAACGTGTTCGGCCACGCCAACCCGCGCATCAACCAGCGGATCAAGGATCAGGTCGATCAGCTGGAGCACGTGATCCTGGCCGGCTTCAGCCACCAGCCGGTGATCGAGCTGTCCGAACGCCTGGTAAAGATGACGCCGCAAGGGCTGGATCGGGTGTTCTACGCCGACAACGGTTCGTCCTGCATCGAAGTCGCGCTGAAGATGAGCTTCCACTATTGGCTCAACCGCGGCCGGCCGGACAAGAAGCGCTTCGTCACCCTGACCAACAGCTACCACGGCGAAACCGTGGCGGCGATGTCGGTCGGCGACGTGCCGCTGTTCACCGAGACCTACAAGGCGCTGCTGCTGGACACCCTCAAGGTGCCCAGCCCCGATTGCTACCTGCGCCCCGAAGGCATGAGCTGGGAGGAGCACTCGCGCAATATGTTCGCCGCGATGGAGCAGACCCTGGCCGAGCACCACGAAAGCGTCGCGGCGGTGATCGTCGAGCCGCTGATCCAGGGCGCCGGCGGCATGCGCATGTACCACCCGGTGTACCTCAAGCTGCTGCGCGAGGCCTGCGACCGCTACGGCGTGCACCTGATCCACGACGAGATCGCCGTCGGCTTCGGCCGCACCGGCACGATGTTCGCCTGCGAGCAGGCCGGCATCCGCCCGGACTTCCTCTGCCTGTCCAAGGCCCTGACCGGCGGCTACCTGCCGCTGGCGGCGTGCCTGACCACGAATGAGGTCTACGGCGCCTTCTACGACGACTACCCGACCCTGCGCGCCTTCCTCCACTCCCACAGCTACACCGGCAACCCGCTGGCCTGTGCGGCGGCGCTGGCGACCCTGGACATCTTCGAGCAGGACAACGTGATCGAGAACAACCAGGCGCTGGCGCAGCGCATGGCGTCGGCCACCGCCCACCTGGCCGATCACCCGCACGTCGCCGAAGTGCGCCAGACCGGCATGGTGCTGGCGGTCGAGATGGTCAAGGACAAAGCCTCGAAAGAGGCGTACCCCTGGCAGGAGCGCCGCGGCCTCAAGGTGTTCCAGCACGCGCTGGAGCGCGGCGCGCTGCTGCGTCCGCTGGGCAGCGTGGTGTATTTCCTGCCGCCGTACGTGATCACGCCGGAGCAGATCGACTTCCTCGCCGAGGTCGCCGGCGAAGGCATCGACATCGCCACCCGCGACAGCGTCAGCGTGGCGGTGCCGAAGGACTTCCACCCCGGCTTCCGCGATCCGGGCTGACGCCTTGGCCCCCTGTGGCGAGGGAGCTTGCTCCCGACCGGCTGCGCAGCAGTTGCCAAAGCGGCCGATGCGGTGCTGCCGATGCACCGCGCCGGCCAGGATCGGGAGCCCTCCGGTCTCCAGCGGGAGCAAGCTCCCTCGCCACAGGGCCACTATCCAATTTTCCAGAGATCCGACATGAGACTGTCCCGCTTCTTCATCGACGCCCCCCTGAGCCTCGGCGAGCACGAACTGCCCGAAGCCCAGGCGCATTACATCAGCCGCGTGCTGCGCATGACCGAGGGCGATGCGGTGCAGCTGTTCGACGGTTCCGGCCAGGAGTTTCTCGGCGCGCTGGCGGAGGTCGGCAAGAAGCGCGTGACGGTGCGCATCGACGAGCAGTTCGCCGGCCAGCCCGAATCGCCGCTGAGCATCCACCTCGGCCAGGGCCTGTCCCGCGGCGAACGGATGGACTGGGCGATCCAGAAGGCCACCGAACTGGGCGTGAACGAGATCACCCCGATCTTCAGCGAGCGCTGCGAAGTGCGGCTCAAGGACGAGCGCGCCGACAAGCGCCTGCTGCACTGGCGCCAGGTGGCGGTCAGCGCCTGCGAGCAGTGCGGCCGCTCGCGGGTGCCGGTGATCCACCCGCCGGTGCTGCTGGCCGATTGGCTGAAGCAGACCGAGGCCGACCTGAAACTGGTGCTGCACCCGGTGGCGGAGCCGCTGGTGAGCCACGCCAGACCGGCCAGCCTGGCCTTCCTGATCGGGCCGGAGGGCGGGTTGTCCGAGGCCGAGGTCGAGCAGGCCAAGGCCGGCGGCTTCCATGCCGCCCGCCTCGGGCCGCGGGTGCTGCGCACCGAGACCGCGCCGGTGGTGGCGCTGGCGGTGGCCCAGCAGCTTTGGGGTGACTTCTAGGGCGCCATCGTCGGATCGCCGCCCGGAACAAGCCCGCTCCCACAAGGGCTCCCCGCTCACGTGTGGGAGCCAGCCTGCTGGCGATGGCCGCTCCCGGATCTTAAGCCGGTCACTGCACCGGATCGCTCACCGGCCTGGCGATGATCGCCTTCAGCTCGCCGGTCATCGGAAACTCCAGGTTCAGGCCCTTGGGCGGGATCGGCTGCTCGAACCACTTGCGGTAGATCCCGTTGATCTCGCCCGACGCGTACAAGTCCCCCAACGCCCCGTTGACCAGCGCCAGGAACTGCGGATCGTCCTTGCGCACCATGCAGCTGTAGATCTCCCGCGACTGCTCCTCCCCCACCACCACCCAGTTGTGCGGATCCCGGGCCTTGGCCCGCTCCCCGTAGAGCAGCGCGTCGTCCATGTAGAACGCCGCCGCCCGCCCCGACTGCAGCATCTGGAACGCCTCGCCGTGGTCCTTGGCGCTGATCACGAACATGTCGAGCTTGTGGTCGAGGTTGTAGCTCTTGAGGTAGCGCTCGTTGGTGGTGCCGGCGGTGGTCACCACGTTCTTGCCGCGCAGGTCGTCGAAGTGCCGGATGCCGCTGTCCTTGGCCGTCAGCAACTGGCCTTTGACGTAGATGAAGCCGTAGGAGAACGCCACCTGCTTCTGCCGCTCGGCGGTCACCCCGGTGGAGCCGCACTCCAGGTCGACGGTGCCGTTCTGCACCAGCGGAATGCGGGTCTGCGAGGTGACCAGGTTGTACTTCACGGCCAGGTCCGGCAGCGCCAACCGCTGGCGGACGCGCTCGACGATCTTGTCCGCCAGTTCCACCGAATAGCCCATCGGCTGGCCCGTGTGGTCGCCCACGTAGGAGAACGGCACCGAGGCGTCGCGGTAGCCCAGAGTGATGCTGTTGGCGCCGGCGATCTTGGCCAGCGTGCCGGTCAGCGGCGCTTCGCCGGCGTGGGCTTGAGCGCCGAGCAACAGACCGAGGGTGCAGCCGAGCAACGTGATTTTTTGCATTGTTGTTCTCCGTTGTGGGTGTTCGGGGTTCAGGCGCGGGGATTGAAACCGTGCAGGTCGATGGAGGGTCGGCGCTGGCCGATCAGTTCGCTGAGCAGTTGCCCGCTGGCGCAGGCCAGGGTGAAGCCGAGCGCGCCGTGGCCCAGGTTCAGCCACAGGTTGCGGTAGGCCGTGGCGCCCAGCAGCGGCACGCCGGTGGGGGTCGCCGGACGCATGCCGGCCCACTCCACGGCGGCGCCGTAGTCGCCGGCCTCGGGGAAGGTGTCGCGGGCCTGGCGCCGGATCAGGGCCAGCCGCGCAGGATCCACGGCTGGGTCGAAGCCGACGATGTCGACCATCGCCGCCACCCGCAGCTGCTCGCCGATCCGGGCGTAGACGATCTTGCGGTCGTAGTCGGTGACGCTCACGTCCGGCGCACGGTGCCCCTCGCCGACCGGCACGGTCAGGCTGTAGCCCTTGAGCGGGTACAGCGGCAGATGCAGACCCGGCAGCGCCAGCAGCGGGCTGCGGTGGCCGGCGGCGATGACCAGTTGATCGACCGCCAGCGCCTCGTCGCCCAGTTCGATGGCCGTGACCTCACCGTCGCGGTGGCGCAGGCCGGTCACCGTCCGGCCCAGGCGAAACTCGCACAGCCCGGACGCCTCCAGCCGCGCCGCCAGTTGCCGGCAAAAGCCGTGGCAATCGCCGACTTCCTCATCCGGCGTATGGATCCCGCCCACGAAAGGCCCGTCGGCCAGCGCCGGCTCCAGCTGCGCGCATTCGGCGGCGCTCAGCACCTGTTGCTGCCGGGGGTCGGCCAGGTGCCGGCGGGCCTGGGCGAAACGGCCGGCATCGCGGAACGTCACCAGTTTGCCGTTGCGCCGCCAATGGAACCCGGCGAGGCCGTCCTCCTCGCGCCAGGCCTTCAGGGTACGCTGGCTCAACAGCGCCAGGCGCAGCAGGTGCGCGGCGTTTTCGCGGTTCACCGAGCTGCGGCAGGCGGCCAGGAACGCCGCCATCCAACGCCACTGCTGCGGATCCAGGCGCGGACGCAGCTTGAGCGGCGAGTCGCCGCGCAGCATCCAGCCGAGGGCCTGCAACGGCACGCCGGCATCGGCCAGCGGCGCGACGTAGCGGTAGGACAACTGGCCGCCGTTGGCGAAACTGGTCTCGGCGCCGAGGCTGTCGCGGGCTTCGACCACCGTCACCGGCAAACCGTCGCGCACCAATGCATAGGCCGTTGCCAGCCCGATCACGCCGCCGCCGATGATGCACACACGCTGAGCCATGTCCGTCCTTAACCGTTCGTGAAGTCGAGGCCGAGGTTAGTGTCAGGTGACAGGCGCCGGACAATGAATAAAGATGCCAGACCCATAAGCAAAGGTTATGGACTCGCCATGCGCCTACGCCACATCGAGGTTTTCCAGGCCATCCGCCAGACCGGTTCGGTCAGCGCCGCCGCGCAGTTGCTGCACGTCTCGCAGCCGGCGGTGACCAAGGTGCTGCAGCACGCCGAACAGCAATTGGGCTTCGCCCTGTTCCTGCGGGTGCGCGGCAAGCTGCAGCCGACCCCGGAGGCGCTGGAGCTGGAGCGCGAGGTCGACAAGGTCAGCGAAAGCCTGCAAGGCGTGCGGCGCCTGGCCCAGAGCCTGCGCCGCACGCCCGGCCGCAGCCTGCGGATCGGCGCGACCCCGGCCCTGGCGCTGTCGCTGCTGCCGCCGGCCATCCGGGAATGGACGGCGCGCTGTCCGGACATCGCCTGCGAGCTGTCCAGCGCCCACAGCCGCGAACTGACGAAGAACCTGCTGATGCGCGAGGTGGACGTGGCCCTGACCCTGCAATTGCCCGACCATCCGGGGCTCAAGGCCCGGGCGTTGGCGTCGGGGGTGCTGGTGGCGCTGGCGCCGAAGGGGTTCTGGCCGCCGGAGGACGCCGGCCGGCCGTTGCCGCTGACGGCGCTGGCGGACGCGCCGCTGATCGGCCTGTCCAGCGCCGACCCGCTGGCCGCCCGGCTCGACCGTTACCTCGAAGCGGTGGAGCCGCCGCCCCGGGTGCGCATCGCCGTGCAGACCTACTCGCTGGCGCGGGCGATGGTGGAGTCCGGCGCCGGCGTCGCGGTGATCGACCCGTTCACCGCCCTCGGCGCCTCTCCGGCGACCACGACGCTGCGGCCGCTGGCCCCGCCGCTGCCGATCACCCTGTACGCGGTGACCCGCGCCAGCGAACCGCCGCCCCATGCGTTGAGCGACTTGCTGGAGATCTTCAGCCGCCGGGCCCGGGAACAGCTCGGTGGCCCGAGCGCCGCACAAGGCTGACCGGCAGGCCGGCGCCTACAGGACGTAGAACCAGATCGCCACGAAGTGCAGCAGGCTCCCGGCGATCACGAACAGGTGCCAGATCCCGTGGGCGTGCCGCAGCCGGTGGTCGAGGGCGAAGAAGATGATGCCCACGGTGTACAGCACGCCGCCCGAGGCCAGCCAGGCGAAACCCGCAGGACCCAGCGCATCGAGCAGCGGCTTGACCGCCACCAGCACGATCCAGCCCATCACCGCGTAGATCACGATGGACAGGATCCGCGCCTCCGAACGCGGCTTGATCTCCTGCAGGATGCCGATCAGCGCCAGCCCCCAGACGATCCCGAACAGCGTCCAGCCCCACGGCCCGCGCAGCGTCACCAGGCAGAACGGCGTATAGCTGCCGGCGATCAGCAGGTAGATCGAAAAGTGATCGACCTTCTTCATGATCGCTTTCTTGCGCCCGCGCACGCTGTGGTACACGGTCGAGGCGCTGTAGAGCACCAGCAAGGTGAAGGCGTAGACCGCCACGCTGACGATCTTCCACGGACTGCCGTCCAGGCTGGCGATCACCACCAGCCAGATCCCGCCGATGAAGGCCGCCACCGCCCCGACCAGGTGCGTCCAGGCGTTGAGTTTTTCCCCGTGATACATGTGTCGCTGACCTCTGATTCATGACCGCCGCGCGCAAGGCTCGGGCCTTGAGCGTAAAAGCGCAATGTTTCGGTTCGACGCGGGCCTGCGCCTGTCCGGTTAATTGGGCACAATCGACCGATATCAAGAAGAGTCCGCGCCATGCTGATCGACGAAGAATTGACCCTGAAAAAACTCGAGGTGTTCCTCGCCTTCATGCGCACCGGCAACCTTGCCCGGGCCGCCGCCGAGCTGCAGACCAGCAACGTCAGCGTGCACCGCGCCATCCATTCGCTGGAGAGCGCCCTGCGCTGCCCGCTGTTCAAGCACGAGGGGCGCAGCCTGACGCCGCTGGAAAGCGCCTACGTGCTGGAGGAGCGGGCGCAGAAGCTGATCCAGGACGTGGTCGAGAGCGTGCGCCTGACCCGCGAGGCCGCCGGGTTCTCCGCCGAACGCTTCAAGCTGGGTTCCCTGTACTCGCTGACGGTGAAGACCGTGCCGCAACTGATCATGGGCCTGAAGATCCGCCGCAGCGAACTCAACATCGACCTGATCCTGGGCTCGAACACCGACCTGCTCTACAAGCTCAAGAACATGGAGGTCGATGCGATCCTGGTGTCGCTGGACGACAGCGTCAGCGACCCGGACTGCGAACAGATCCCGCTGTTCTCCGACGACATCTTCCTGGCCACCCCGGCCGACTCGCGGTTCGCCCAACGCAGCGAGGTCGACCTGGCCGACGTGCGCGACGAGACCTTCATCACCCTGACCCAAGGCTTCGCCACCCATCAGGACGGCATCCGGGTGTTCCGCCAGGCGGGGTTCGAGCCGAAGGTGGCGATGCAGGTCAACGACATCTTCACCCTGCTGAGCATGGTCAGCTCCGGGGTGGGCTATGCGCTGCTGCCGGGGCGGATCGCGGCGGTCTACGAAAACCGGGTGAAACTGATCCCGTTGCAGGAAAAGTACCGGTTGCAGCAGCACATCGGCGTGGTGTTCCTCAAGGCCAAGGAACGCGACCCGAACCTGCTGGCCTTGCTGGCGGAATGCCGGATGTACGCCAACCGCCAGGCCTGACACCCTGTGGCGAGGGCGCTTGCTCCCGCTGGGGCGCGGAGCGACCCCGCTCTTTTTTCTGAAGAGTCGGGACTGCTGCGCAGTCCAGCGGGAGCAAGCTCCCTCGCCACAAAAACAAGCCCGTCAGCCGACGATCCCGCGCACGATGAAAAACAGCACCGAAGGCCCCAGCAGGCAGCCCAGGCCGGTGTGGAACGTCGCCGTCAGCGCGCCGTAGGGCACCAGCCGCCGGTCCGTCGCCGCCAGGCCCGCGGTCACGCCGCTGACGGTGCCGGCCAGGCCGCCGAACACCATCGCCGAGCGCGGGTTGTCCAGGCCCATCCAGCGCGCCGCCACCGGGGTGCCGACCATCACCAGGATCGCCTTGATCAGCCCGGTGGCGATCGACAGCGCCATCACGTCGGACGTCGCGCCGATCGCCGCGCCGGTCACCGGCCCCACGATGTAGGTCACCGCCCCGGCGCCGATGGTGGTCATGCTCACCGCGTCGCGGTAGCCGAAGGCCCAGGCCATGCACGCACCGACGATGAACGGCAGCACCGTGCCCAGCAGCAGCGCGACCACGCCGATCAGCCCGGCCTTCCTCGCCTCGGTGGCCTGCACCTCGAACGCCGTCGCGACGATGGCGAAGTCCCGCAGCATCGCCCCGCCCATCAGGCCGATGCCGGAGAACAGGGTCAGGTCCGCCAGCCCCTTCTGCCCGCCCGTCAGCGTGCCGCCGACCCAGGCCAGCACCAGGCCGATGACGATGGCGATGGCCGAACCGTGGATGCGCCCGAACGTCAGGCGCTTGGAGAGGATCACCGACACCCACATGATCACGCCGACGAACGCGAACGCGGTGACCAGACCGTTGTGCTCCAGACCTTTCTCGATGAGATCCCACATGTCAGCGACCTCCCGCCGGAGCGGCCATCGGGGCCGGCTCGTCCGGCAACGGCTCGCCCTTGTTCGTGCGGCTGATCAGGGCAATGGTGCAGCCGCAGACCACCACCGAACCGATCGCCGCCAGCACCGCCACCGGGCCGCCGTGCAGCGCGGTGACGACGTTCTGCTGCGCGGCCATCGCCACCACCACCGGAATGTACATGGCGCCCCAGAAGCCGACGCCCATCTCGCAGTCCTTGGTCATGCCGCCGCGCCCGTGCATCCACAGCCGTGCGCAGATCAGCAGGATCATGGCGATCCCGACCCCGCCGACATTGGATTTGACCCCCAGCAGCACGCCGAGCAGGTCACCCATGATCACCCCTGCCAGCGTACAGATCGCCAGCAGCGCCACACCGTAAATAATCATTGTCGCAGTCCTCAAGTTGCATCGTCGGATGTTGTTTTTGTTGTTCGAAGCCTGAAGTCGGGTGGTCTAGGGTCGGCGGCCCTCCTCCTCACGCAGCAGCGCCTGCAGGGTGTCGGGCCGGGCGCCGTCGAAGGCGATCACCGTGCCTTGCCCGAACACCCGGCGCGCCAGCCCGGTCAGCACCGCGCCGGGCGGCAGTTCGATCTGCAGCCGCACGCCGCGCTCATAGGCGCCTTGCACGGTGCCGCGCCAGTCCACCACACGGCACATGTTGAAGGCCAGGTCGTCACGCAACGCTTCGGGCCTGGTGAGCGGACGCGCACGGCTGCCGCTCAGGTAAGCGATCTTGGGCGCCTGCACCGGCACGGCGGCGAACGCGTCGGCCAGCACCTGCGCGGGCCCCTCCAGCAGCGGGCAGTGCGACGGCACGCTCACCGCCAGGCGCTTCGCCAGGCCCGCCCCCCGGCGGCGCGCCAGCTCCGCCACCGCGTGCATCGCGGGATCGCTGCCGGCGATCACCACCTGGCTGTCGGCGTTGATGTTGGCCAGGTAGACCGGGGCTTCGCCGCTGTGCACCTGCGCGACCAAGGCTTCCACGGCCTCCGGTTGCAGGCCGGTGATGGCGGTCATGCCGTAGCCCTGCGGATAGGCCTGCTGCATCAGTTCGCCGCGCAGGCTGACCAGGCGCAGCGCATCGCCGAAGCTCAACGCCTGGGCCACCACCGCCGCCGGGTAGGCGCCGATGGACAGGCCGGCGACATAATCCACCTGCGCGCCGTCCTGCAACAGCTGCCGGGACGCCGCCACGCCGGCGATCAGCAGGCAGAGCTGAACCGCCCGCGTCGTGCGCAGGGCCTGCGGCGAATCCAGCAACGTGACGTCTTCGCCCAGCGCGTCGCTGGCCTCGGCCAGCGTTTGCCGAGGCAACGGCCGGAGCATGCCCGGCTGCTGCGCGCCCTGGCCCGGGAACACCAGCAGGCTGCTCACGCCGCCTGCTCCTGCAGGTTCCATGGATCGCTGACCAGACACGCCCGCTGCGCACCCTTGAGCAGCACCCGGGCCGAGGCGCCCGCCCACTCGCGCAGGGCGACCGCCCCGGACGGCGTCTGCAACTGCATGTCGACCCGGCAGGCCGCACGCTCAAGCAGCGCCAGCAACTGACGCGCCTGATGACGGGGCAGCCGTTGCGGCGTGCGCAGGATCAGGTCGAGGTCGCTGCCGGCGTGCATCGCGGCAAACCCGCTCGCCAGTTCGAACCCGGCGCTGCCGCTGACGCCCCAGACCCAGCCGCCGTCGTCGAGCAGCGGCCGAAGCTGCCTGAGCGCCCGCATCGCCGGCAGGTCACGGGGGCTGTCGACGTGGCACAGCGCCTCCGGGCTGACCCGGCGCACAACCGACCCGACTGCCATGAACGCCGCCCAACGCTGCTCCCGCGCCGCACCGCGCAGGCCGACAGCGACCTGGCCGGAGGCGCCCTCTGCGCGCCGCACCACCACCGGTTGCCCGGCGCGCAGCGACTCGACCGCCCACAGCGGCGCTCCCTCCGGCAACTGCGCCGGGGTCATGCCCCAGAGCAGATCGTGGGGCAGCGGCCAGGGCAGGCTCACCACTGCGCCCTCAACAGCTCGCGCACCCGGCTCGACGCGGCGCGGTTGGCCGCCCCGAGGCGCCCGCCCAGGCCCGCCGACGACACATCGGCGATGGCCTGCCGCAGGCACTCGGTCACCCGCGCCAGATCCTCCGCCGTCGGCTGCTCGGTCTGCGCCACCGACAGGGTTTCCCACAGCAGGCCCAGGCTGGCGTAGCTGTCGATGTCGTAGGCCATCGGCGGCACGCTGGACGCCAGCGCCTCCAGTTCCTCGACGCTGCGCAAGGTCACGCGCGCCGCCGACGCCTTGCCCATCGCGTGCACCATCACCCCCGGATCGCGCAGGGCGATCAGGCGGTTGGCCTGATAACCGTGGGCCAGGAACGCCCCGGACATGGCCTTGCCCACCAGCAGCGCGATCACCGGATGCCCGGCCAGGCGTGCACGGGCATAGCTGTCCGCCGCCCCGGCCAGCGCCTGATGGATGCCGAGGGCCTCTTCGCGACGGCCGTAGGCCTGGCTCGGCACATCGACGATGGCGATCAAGGCCCGTTTGTGCGCCCGGTCGCGGTCGGCCACGATGGCGTCGTCCACGGCCTTGGCCAGGCCCCAGCCTTCCAGCAGGCCGACCTCGCCCTGGCGGGCACGGGGAAAACGGTTGTCCGGATCGGCCACCACCGCCAGCAGACGCCCCAGCGCAACGTCCGCCACCCGCAGCGACGGCGGCAGGCCTTCGAGCGCCGGCGCACCGCCGCTCAACGCGTTGAACCAGGTCAGGCCCCGCAGGGATACTCCGCTCATGAGCGCTCTCCTTGATACAGGTCGCGAACCACCGAGGGTTCGATCTGCGCCTCGGCGTCCAGGCTCGCCAGGCGCCGCAAAAACCACTCGGCGCGCCGGCTGCGCGGTTGCGCCGGCAGGCCCTGATGCAGCAGGTCGGCAACCTGCCCGCGAATCTGCGCCACGTCATCGGCCACGTAGCGGTCCGCCAGCCCGCTGGCGAAACGCTGCTCGCCGCCGGTCAGGCTCCAGATGAACGGCCGGTCCCGCGAGTCGTACTCCGCGATGCCGGCTTCCTGCTCGATCACCTGCGGCCCGTTCAGGCCCAACCGGGCTTCCTGGGTCACCAGCAGGTAGCTGCACAGGCCGGCGGCGATCGACATGCCGCCGAAGCAGCCGACGCTGCCGGCCACTACGCCGACCACCGGCTGAAACTGCTGCAGATCGACTATCGCCGCGTGGATGTCGGCAATCGCCGCCAGCCCCAGGTTGGCCTCCTGCAGGCGCACGCCGCCGGTCTCCAGCAGCAGGACGGCGCGGGTCGGGATGCCGTTGCGGTTGTCTTCGGCGGCCAGCTCCAGCGCGCCGGCGATCTTCGCCCCGCCGACCTCGCCGAGGCTGCCGCCCTGGAACGCGCCTTCGATGGCGGCGACGACCACCGGCAGGCCGTCGAGGCTGCCCTTGGCGATCACTACGCCGTCGTCGGCCTGGGGGACGACGCCCTGGCGCTCCAGCCACGGCGACATGACGCGCTGGAACGGGTCGAGCAGTTCGCGGAAGGTGCCGACGTCGAGCAAGGCCTTCGCCCGTTGCCGCGCACCGAGTTCGACGAAGCTGTGCTTGTTCAGCAGCGTTGCGCTGTCAGTCATGGCCGATCTCCTCGAAGCCTTGTTCCAGACGCAGGCGCACCACGCCGGGGGTGGCGCCGAAGTCGTGGATCTCGATGTTCATGGCCGGCGGCACGCTGCCGTCGAACATCCGCGCGAACAGATGCCGCCAGCGCTGCCCGCTGCCGTTGACCGAGGTCTGCACGTTGATCGACAGCGTGCCGGCCAGGCCCGGTTCGATCAGCACCTCCAGATCGCCGGAGCCGACGCAGCCCACCAAGGCACGTCCGCGCGGCGGCTGACCGGCGGGGAATTCAAACGATAGGGTTTCCATCAATACGCTCCCTGAAGGATGCCGCCGTGACCGATCCGGTCGAGCAGCAAGGTGGCGGCGAGCAGGTCGGCGGCGCCGCCGGGCGAGGCATTCAATGCGATGAGTTGCCGGTCCAGCGCGTGCAGATGGCGGCGGCCGGCCAGGCTGGCGCTGCCGCCGCCGTCGAGCACGGCCTGGGCCCCGCGCTGCATGGCGTGCAGGCCGGTCTCCCCGGCGCGGTACAGCACGCAGGTGTCGGCCAGGCCGGTCATGATCGCCAGCAAGGCGTCGAGCCTGGCGTTCTGCTCGCCGTGGCCGGCGGCGCGGCTGCGTTCGAGCTGCGGCAGGCCGCGCCCGGTGACCGCCGGAAAGCCCAGTTGCGCTTCTTCGCGGGCACCGCGGGCGCCGTAGCGCAGGGCGACCTGGGCGCCATGGCTCAACGAACGCGGCGCATATCGGTCATCCAGCAACGCCAGGCGCGCGGCGCGCAGGGCGACCGCACCGGCACCATTGGATTCGGGCGCCAGCGCTGCGGCCGTCACCAACAGGCCCAAGGCCCAGATCGCGCCGCGGTGGGTGTTAACGCCGCCGGTGGTCGCCAGCATCGCCTGTTCGCCTTCACGGCCGATGCGGCCGACGGTTTCGCGCAACGCCAGGTCGATCGTTCCGGCCTCGACAGCGGCTTCGGCCATTTCCCTGAAGGCCGGCCACAGCGCCAGCGCCGAGGCGTGCATCAGCCCCAGGTGCAGATCGGTGTGGGCGCCGTTGCCGCGACGGTCGACCAGGGCCGGTTTCGGCGACAGGTCGGCCTCGTCGATCAGCGCGTCCACCGCCAGGTCCGCCAGGCGCTCGGCCAGGCTGACGGGTTTCGCTTGCGGATTGAGTGCGTGCATTACCAGCTCCTGAACTTGGCGGGCGGGTTGTAGAGGCCGCCGGACCACTCGACCAGATCGGCCACGCTCTTGGCCGCCAGCAGCTCGCGGGTGGCGTCGGTGCGGCGGATGCCGAGGTCTTCGGGCAGGGCCACGAGGCCTTTGCGGCGCAGGCGCTCGGTGTCTTTCGGGTCATGGCGCAGGCCGATGGCGGTGACCCCGGCCACCGCCGCGATCATCGCCCGGCGCTCGTCCAGCGAACGGGCCTTGTACAGGTAGGCGATGCCTTCTTCGGTGAGCAGGTGGGTGACGTCGTCGCCGTAGATCATGACCGGCGCCAGCGGCATGCCGCTCTTCTTCGCCACGTCCACGGCGTCGAGGGTCTCGACGAAGGTCGGCTTGCCGCCCTCCTGGAACGTCTCGACCATCTGCACCACCAGTTTCTTGCCCCGTTCGAGCATCGGCTGCGCCGAATCGGTGTGGCGCATGTCCAGCCAGGCCGGGGTGCCGTGACGGCGGCCGCGGGGGTCGTGGCCCATGTTCGGCGCACCGCCGAAACCGGCCAGGCGCCCGCGGGTGACGGTGGAGGAATGGCCGTCGCCGTCGACCTGCAGCGTGGCGCCGATGAACAGGTCCACCGCGTATTGCCCCGCCAGTTGGCTGAACATCCGGTTGGAGCGCAGCGAGCCGTCGCGGCCGGTGAAGAACACGTCCGGGCGGGCGGCGATGTACTGCTCCATCCCAAGTTCGGTGCCGAAGCAATGCACGCTCTCGACCCAGCCGCTTTCGATGGCCGGAATCAGGGTCGGGTGCGGGTTGAGCGTCCAGTTGCGGCAGATCTTGCCCTTCAGGCCCAGGGACTCGCCGTAGGTCGGCAGGATCAGCTCGATGGCGGCGGTGTTGAAGCCGATGCCGTGGTTGAGCGACTGCACGTTGTGCCTTTCGTAGATGCCGCGGATCGCCATCATCGCCATCAGCACGTGCACCGGCTTGATGTGCCGGGGGTCGCGGGTGAACAGCGGCTCGATGTAGAACGGCTTGTCCGCCACCACCACGAAGTCCACCCACGAGGCGGGAATGTCGACGCGGGGCAGTTCGCTGACGTCGTCCACCAACTGGTTGACCTGGACGATGACGATGCCGTCGCTGAACGCCGCCGGCTCGATCAGCGCCGGGGTGTCCTCGGTGCTGGGGCCGGTGTAGATGTTGCCGGCGCGGTCGGCCATGAAGCCGGCCGAGAGCACCACGTTGGGCGTCAGGTCTACCACCAGCCGCGCATAGAGTTCGATGTAGGTGTGGATCGCGCCGATCTCCAGCAGGCCGTCTTCCAGCAGCTGGCTGATGCGCAGGCTCTGGGTGCCGGCGAAGGAGAAGTCCAGCTTGCGGGCGATGCCGCGCTCGAACAGGTCCAGGTGCTCGGAGCGGCCGACGCTGGGCATGATCATGTGCAGGTCGTGCAGCTTCGACGGGTCGGCCTTGGCCAGGGCCCGGGACAGGAAGTCCGCCTGCTTCTGGTTGTTGCCCTCCAGCACCACTCGGTCGCCGGGCAGGATCAGCGCTTCGAGCGCCGCGACGATCCGGTCGGTCGGCAGCACCGCACCGTCGGCCAGGCCGCGCACCCGGTCGAGGCGGCGCCGCTTCTCGTCACGCCGCCGCGTCCAGCGCGGGTCGGGGGTCATTGTTGTTGTCATGCTCACTCCACGGGGTTCGCTGTCGTGGAGCCCACCTTAGGAGCGGGCGGAGGGAGCATCAATCAAGCAGCGCGGCGAACCGTTACGGTCAGCGTAACGATGGAGACCGGGTCAATCGGTGAGCCCGGCCTCCACCAGCAGTTTCTCCAGCGCCAGCAGATCCGGCACTTTCGCCACCTGGTCGCCCACCTGCACCGCCGCCTGCTCCAGCGCACACAACGGCACATCCACGTAACTCAACTGACTGTCGAGCTTGCAGGAGCGCGGAATCCCCTGCACCAGCAACGCCATGAACCTCAGCTGCGGTGTCCCGCCCAGGGCATTGAGAATGACGATCCGCGCCCGTTCGCCGATGACGGTCTTCTGCCCGCAGGCCGACTCGAAGCTGAGCAGCGGGATCTGCCGCTCGCGCCAGGTCACCCGGCCCAGGTACCACGGCGGCGTGTCGAGGTCGAAGGCGCCGGCCTGGTAGTCGATCAGCTCGGCCACCGCCACGTTCGGCAGGATCAGGTTGCGGTCGGCCAGCGGCAGCAGCAGCCCGGTGAGCTGGCTGGTGCGTGGGTTGTGACGCCGCTCATGCATGTCGCTTGCTCCATTGGGCGATGCTGTCGAGCAGCACGGATTCCTGGTACGGCTTGCCGAGGTACTCGTTGACGCCGATGGCCATGGCGCGGTCGCGGTGTTTCTGCCCGGTGCGCGAGGTGATCATGATGATCGGCAGGTGCTGCAGGCGTTCGTCGCTGCGCACCCGGGTCGCCACCTCGAAGCCGTCCATGCGCGGCATTTCGATGTCCAGCAGCATGACGTCGGGCAGGTGCTCCTCCAGCAGCAGCATCGCGTCGACCCCGTCCTTGGCGGTGAGCACGTTCATGCCGTGGCGCTCCAGCAGGCGGCTGGTGACCTTGCGCACGGTGACCGAGTCGTCCACCACCAGCACCAGCACCGGCCTGTGCGGCTCGTGGTCGATCTCCGGCTGGGCCGGCTGCTGCGGCAGGCGGGCCTGCATCGCGCGGATCGGCGCCAGCAGGTCGAGGATCAGCACCACCCGGCCATCGCCGAGGATGGTCGCCCCGGACACCCCCTGCACCGCAGCGAACTGCGGCCCGAGGCTCTTGACCACGATCTCGCGGGTGCCGGCCATGGCGTCCACCTGCACCGCGACGTGCCGCTCGTTGCACTGCACCAGCAGCACCGGCACCGGCAGGCTCTGGCCCAGCAGCTTGGGCCGCGGGGCGGTCTTGAGCAGCTCGCCGAGGTAGCACAGCTCGTAGCGCCGGCCGGCGTACTCGTACACCGGCGGATCGAGCCGGAAGCGGCTTTCCAGCTCGTTCGGCAACACCCGCACCATGCCGTCGATGGTGTTCAGCGGTATCGCGTACTGATCGTCGCCGCACTGCACCATCAGCGCCCGGTTGACCGACACCGTGAACGGCAGGCGAATGCGGAAATGCACGCCCTGCCCCGGCACCGAATCGATGCTCATGGTGCCGCCCAGCTGGCGCACCTCTTCGTGCACCACGTCCATGCCGACGCCGCGCCCGGAGATCTGGGTGATTTTCTCGGCGGTGGAGAACCCCGGCTGAAGGATGAACTGCAGCACGTCGCGGTCGCTGATCTCGGCGTCCGGCGCCAGCAGGCCGCGCTTGACCGCCTTGCGCCGCACCGCGTCCAGCGGCACCCCGGCGCCGTCGTCGCGGATGTCGAAGACGATGTCGCCGCCCTCGCGGGACAGGTCGAGGGTGATCTGCCCCTGGGCCGGCTTGCCCGCCGCCAGCCGCACGTCGGCGGGCTCCAGGCCATGGTCGACGGCGTTGCGCAGCATGTGCTCCAGCGGCGCCGCCATGCGTTCCAGCACATTGCGGTCCATTTCGCCTTCGGCGTTGCCGACGCTGAAGGCCACGTCCTTGTTCAGTTCCTCGGCGACCTGGCGGACGATGCGCTTGAGGCGCGGCAGCATCCGCTCGAACGGCACCATGCGCGTGCGCATCAGGCCTTCCTGCAGTTCGGAGTTGATCCGGCCTTGCTGCTGCAGCAGGTTTTCCGCGTCACGGGTGCGCCGGTCGAGGGTTTCCTTCAGGTCCAGCAGGTCCGAGGCGGACTCGAACAGCGCCCGGGACAGCTGCTGCAACTGGGAATGGCGATCCATTTCCAGCGGGTCGAACTCTTCGTAGCCCAGGCGTTCGTTGTCCACCTGCTGGCGGCTGAGGATGCGACCCTGGGTCTCGGTGTCGAGGCGGCGCAACTGGTCGCGCATCCGTTCGATGGTGGTCTCCATCTCGTTGAGCGCCACCTGCGCATCGCTGACCTGCTGCTCGATCCGTCCCCGGACGATCGAGGTTTCGCCGGCCAGGTTGACCAGGTCGTCGAGCAGTTCGGCCGACACCTTGACCATGTCCGCGCCGCTGTCGGCGGCCGGTGCGGCGGGCTCGGCCTTCACAGGCACGATCGGCACCGGGGCCGGCGCCTGCGGCGCCGCCGGGTGGCTGAAATCGCGGATCGCGCCGATCAGCCGGTCCGCCGGCGGGCACGGCTGCCCGGCACGCACCGCGTCGAGCATCTGGGCCAGGCGGTCGTGGCTGCGCTGCACCAGCGCGAACAGCTCGGCCCCCGGCTGCAACGTGCCGGCGGACAGGCGTTCGTAGAGGTTCTCCAACTCATGGGCCAGGTCGCCGATGGGGCCGATCTCCACCATCCGCGCGCCCCCCTTGAGGGTATGCAGGTCCCGCAGCAGGGTTTCGACTTCCTGGCGGTTGCCGGGCTCGGCCTGCCAACGGGTCAGGGCCGCGCCGGAGTTTTCGACGATGTCGAAGCCTTCCTCGAGGAACACCTCCAGCAATTCCGGATCATGCGCCGCGCCCTCGTGCCCGGCGTCCGCCGCCGGCACCGGCACCGGCACCGGCGCAGCAGGCTCGCCCTGGCGGAACCGGCGCAGCGCGTCGGTCAAGTCCTGCACCGGGCTCGGCGTCTGATGGCTGCGCAGTTGATCGAGCTGCCGGGCCAACCGCTCGTGGCATTGACGCAGCAGATTCCCCAGGGCATCGCTGTGGCTGTGGCGGCGGTCCGCCAGCCCCTGGTACACGGTCTCCAGTTCCTGGGCCAGGTCGCCGACCGCATCGACTTCGGCCATCCGCGCGCCGCCCTTGAGGGTGTGCAGGTCCCGTTGCAGCGACGGCAGCGGCGCGCCGTTGGAAGGATCCGCCAGCCAGCGGCGCAAGGCCTGCCCGGCGCTGTCGAGGATGTCCACCGCCTCTTCGAGAAAGATCTCGACGATCTCGTCGTCCGGCCCGATGCCGGCGGCGGCCTTCTGCAGTTCGGCGGTGGCGCTGCCGAGCTCGCGGATGTTCAGGGTACGGCTGCCGTCGCTGCGGATCAGGCCCATGGACGCGGGATCCAGGCCCTGGTCGAGCAGGTCGTGAAGGGCGCGGATGCGCTGGGGCTGCGGGGTGATTTCCTGGCCGGCGGCCAGTTCGTCGAGCATGTTGATCAGCGCTTCGTGGGCGTGCTGGGCCTGCTCGAAGAACGCCTCGCTGACCGCCAGGCTGCTTTCCTCGACGGCGCCGTACAGGTCGAGCAAGGCTTCGCACAGCACGTCCACCGGCAGCAGGTCGGCCAGGTGCGCGGCCTCGCCCAGGGTGGTCAGCTCGTCCAGCAGCGCGCTCAGTTCCTGGCGTTCGCCGGGGTGCTGCTGCCAGCGCTGCAAGAGGTTTTCGGCGTCGAGCAGGATGTCCATGCCCTGGGCCAGGAAGTCGTTGATCAGCTGCGGGTCGCGCTTGACCCGCAAGCCGCCGCTCGGCGCATCGTGGATCGACGCCAGCCGTTCGGCCAGCAAGGTTTCGGTGCGTTTGACCAACGATTGCGCACCGACGATCGGCGCCAGCGGATCGTGGCCGAGCTGACGCAGGCCGATGCGCAACAGCCCCTCGGCCTCCAGCAGCAGTTCCACTTCGTCCAGGTCCAGCGCCAACTGGTGGGCCTTGAGTTCCCGGGCCATCTGATCCAGCGGCGCCGCCAGCTCGGCGATCGGCAGCACGCCGGCCATCGAGGCGCTGCCCTTGAGGGTGTGCAGCGCCCGCTGCAGCTCGTCGCTGGCCGGCAGCGGCACATGCTCGGCGGCCTGGTCGAGGAAGCGGTTGAGGCTGGCCAGATGGGTTTCGGCTTCGTTGCGGAAAATTTCCAGCAACAGCGGATCCGGCGCCGCGGTGTCCGGCGCCTGCGCGACGGACTGCGGCGCATCGCCCCTGGCCAGCGCATGGGCCCGGGCCGCCAGGCGGTCGACATCGTTGCGCTGGCGCTGGGCGTTGGCGGCGAACTCGGTGATCAGTTCCGGCAGCAGCGGCTGACAGTCCGCCAGCACCTGGCGCACCGCAGGCCCCGGCTCGACGCTGTGCTCCAGCACGCGGTTGAGCAGGTTCTCGACGGCCCAGGCCAATTCGCCGAGGATCAGCGCCCGCACCATCCGGCCGCTGCCCTTCAGGGTGTGGAAGGCCCGGCGCAGTTCGCCCAGGGCGGCGCGGTCCTGGGGGTCGGCCGACCAGCGCGGCAGGTACTCGCCCAGCACCTCGAGCACTTCATCGGTCTCTTCGAGGAACACTTCGCGCAGCTCGTCGTCCACCGGTTCCTCGCCGGCCGGCGGCGGCAACAGGCTTCCGGGCGTGATCTGCGCCGGCGGGTTGACCGCCGACACCGGGCTGGCCAGCACGTCGGCCAGCGACTGGACGATGCCGGGATCATCCAGCGCCTGCAGGTCCTGCATCACCAGCGCTTCGCCGGGGCTGAGCACATCGTCCAGCAGCGGCACATGCTGTTCGCTGGGGAAATAGCCGAGCTTGGCGAGGCTGTTCTGCGCGACTTCCAGCAACGGCTCGCTAGGGGCCTGCGGGTCGTCGCCCAGGCGTTCGAGGTAATACTCAAGGCTGGCGATGACATCGGCCAGGCTGTCCAGCTGCTGCCAGCCGGGCTCGTGCGGGTCGAGCAGCAGGCGCTCGCGGATGAACCCGTTGCAGGCCTCGACCAGGCTCGCCGCGCGGCTGAGCGGGATCATCGCCAGCGCACCGCGCACCTGGGTCAGCAGTTCCGGCAACGGCTGCAGCGGCTGGCGGTCCCAGTCGGCCTCGATGTAATCGACGATCATGTCCTTGGCCTGCTGCAGGCAGATGCGCGCTTCCTTGATCACGATCTGGTGGATCTGCGACAGGTCGGTGGTCGGCAGGCCGCCGTCGTCCGGGCCCTGCGGCTCGACCGTGCCGACCATGCCGGCCAGGGTCGCCTCGACGTACAGCAGGGCGCCCGCGACGTCCATCAGCGTGGCGTCGTTCGGCTCGCGCTGCCCTTGGGCCAGGCCGAGCACCACCGCCAACTGGTCGATGATCACCTTGCGCGGCTGGCCGAAGCCGAGCACCGCCAGGGTGTCGGCGATCTGCCGCAGCGGCGCCAGCAGGCTGTCCAGGTCCGAGACGTGCTGACGGTCGCTGCGCACGAACAGGTCGAGGCGCTCCTTGACCCGCACCAGCTCCTCGCACAGCGCCACGAGCACCGAACGCATGGCATCGCGGTCGGGGCCGGCCAGGCGCGCGCGCTCTTCGTCGACCATCGCGCTGTCGGGCAACGCGTCGTCCAGGGAATAGCGGTCTTTCATGGTCAGCATCTGCCCGGTGGGATGTTCGGCTTTGGCGATGTAAAACAGCAGGCTCTTGAGCAGTTCCGGCGCCGGCGGCTGGTTCAGGCCCGGCATGCCCTGCTCGAGCAGGCGCTTGAGTTCCTGGTCGGCGTCCTTGAACAGGCTGCGCAGCGCCGGGCTGTTGGCGATCCGCCCCTCGCGCATGCCCTCCACCAACGCCGAGGCGACCTGCCACAACGGGCTGAGCGGCGCATCGCCGCTCAACGCCTCCAGGCGCAGGAAGACCTTGGCGAGGTAGCCCAGGTGCGTCTGGTCATCCTGCTCGCGCAGCAGCCCGACCAACGCCATCTGCAGCATCTGGCGCAGCTTGCGCAGCACATTGGGCAGATCCGCCGGCGCGAGCCGTTCCAGGGTTTCGTCGTCCAACGGCGCGATGTCGGGCAACTGCGGACTGAACAGGCTGGTCTCCGACAGCAGGCTCTCGCCCCTGGCGCTGCGCAGGTCGTTGATCAGCGGCAGCACCACCAGCGGCAGGTCGCGCCGGGCGCCCTGCACACGGTCGAGGTAGAGCGGCAACTGGCCGATGGCCTGCAGCAGCAGGTGCAGGGCTTCTTCGCGGTGGCCGACGCGGCCCTGGCGCAAGGCTTCGACCAGACGCTCCATCTCTTCGGCCAGCAGCGCGGCGCCGTAGAACTCGATCATCTGCAGGCCGCCGTGCACCTGATGGATGCAGGCCAGGCACTCGTCCAGCCCGGAGGCGGAGGACGGTTCGTCGAGCACCGTTTCGATGGCCTGGTGCGCCTGTCTCAGCGTTTCGGCGATCTCGCCCTTGACCCACTCCAGGGCCACATAGTCGTGCCGGTCGCCCATAGTCACCCCGTCCGCCGGCCTCACGCCTTGTCCGTGGCCGGCGCCGGTGTCGCCGGCAGGGTGAACCCGGACACCGAACGGCGCAGCTGGCTGGCCATTTTCGCCAGGTTGCCGATGCTGTCGGCGGTGGCCGTGGAGCCGGACGAGGTCTGCGAGGTGATCTGCTTGATCACGTTCATCGTCAGGGAAATCTGCCCGGCCGAGGAGGTCTGCTGCTGCGCCGCGTTGGAAATGCTCTGGATCAGCGCGGCGAGGGTCTTGGACACGCCTTCGATCTCTTCCAGGGCCACCCCGGCGTCCTGCGCCAGGCGTGCGCCGCGCACCACTTCGGTGGTGGTCTGCTCCATGGAGATGACCGCTTCGTTGGTGTCGGCCTGGATCGCCCGCACGAGCGTCTCGATCTGCCGGGTGGCGGCGGAGGAGCGCTCGGCCAGGCGCTGCACTTCATCGGCGACCACGGCGAAGCCGCGCCCGGCATCGCCGGCCATCGACGCCTGGATCGCGGCGTTGAGCGCCAGGATGTTGGTCTGGTCGGCAATGTCGTCGATCAGGCTGACGATGTCGCCGATCTCCTGGGACGACTCGCCCAGGCGCTTGATCCGCTTGGCGGTGTCCTGGATCTGCTCGCGGATGTTGTCCATGCCGTGGATGGTGTTGTGCACCACCTCGTTGCCCTTGTTGGCGATGTCCACCGAGCGCTCGGCCACCGCCGACGACTCGGCCGCGTTGGCCGACACCTGGTCGATGGACTGGGCCATGTCGCTGATCGCGTTGGAGGCTTCGGCGATCTGCTGGGCCTGATGCTCCGAGGCCTGGGCCAGGTGGATCGCGGTGGCCTGGGTTTCCTGCACCGCCGCGGCGACCTGGCCGGCGGTGAGGTTGATGGTCGCCACCAGGTCGCGCAACTGGTCGACGGAATAGTTGATCGAGTCGGCGATGGTGCCGGTGAAGTCCTCGGTCACCGACGCGGTCACCGTGAGGTCGCCGTCGGCCAGGTCTTCGATCTCGTCGAGCAGGCGCATGATCGCGTTCTGGTTGCGCTCGTTCTTTTCGGCGGTCTCGCGCAGCTGGCGGTTGGTCTCGCGCACCATGACCATGCCGATCAGGATGATCGAGGCCAGCGCCAAAAGGCCCAGCACGTAGCCGCCGATGGTGTCGGTGCTGCGCCCGCCGGCCAGGTTCTCGAAGCGGCTGGCCAGGTGCGAGGCTTCGTCGAGCAGGGTCTGCGACAGGCTGAAGATGTTGGTGGCCGACTCGCGCACCTTGAACAGCTCCGGCGACGTTTCGAGGATCTCGTCCACGGAGCCGGAGACGAACTGGAACAGCTCGGCGATTTCGCCCAGCCGCGCCCGGGCGTCGCGGTCCTCGACCTGGCTGATCTTCAGCGAAGGGTTGCCCTGGAGCATGCCGCTGAGCACCTGGCCGAACCGGGTGGCGTCGCGGCCGAAGGCATCGGCGGCCTGCTGCGAGTTCTCGTCGCCCGACAGCACGGTGTTGACCGCCCCCAGGATCCGCTCGGCCAGCAGCGACTGGCGCTGGGCCATGGCCACCTGCCCCGCCGGGGCGCCGCGCTGGAGCAGGATCTCCACGACCTTTTCGTACTCGATCTGCAGTTGCGGCACGGTTTCGGCCAGGGTCGCGGCCACCTGATGCAGGGACAGCACGGTCTGTTCGCTGGAGAGGATGGCGTCGGTGTTCTTCAGCAGGCGTTCCCAGTCCAGCTGCACGGCGCGCATCTCCGGGCGCACGGTGGACGGCGCGGGCGGCAGGCCGGTGGCGGCGTCACCCTTTTTCAGGTAGCCCCAGCGCTGGGCGAAATCGTTGCGCGCATCGCTGAGCAGCTTGAACGCGGCGGCCTTGCCGGCGGCGGCTTCGGTGGCGTTCTTGGCGATGCGCTGGGACAGCACCCGCAGTTCGCCGGCGTGGCCGATGTACTGCTTGTCGTAGTTGGCCTGGGTGTTGAGGTACGCGAAGTTGGCGAACAGCAGCATGATGAACACGATCAGCGCGATGAACAGCACGATGATCTGCGAGCGGCTGCGCGTGCCTTCTGCGGGCATGCCTGGTTTTGCTTTTGTCATCGGTCCTCGCCTGTCTGAAGCCCACCGAAGCCCCTGTGGGAGCGAGCCTGCCCGCGATTGATCGGTAACGCGGCGTGCCCGGCACACCGCGGCGGCTGAATCGCGAGCAGGCCCGCTCCCACATGGACTCTCTGTTGTTGCGGCTATATTGCGACGTTCATGAAACCCGGGGACTGCGCCAGCGCAAACAGGCTGAACACCCGCCAGTCCTGTTCGCGCCGGAAGTGCCCCTTGAGAAACCCGGCCTTCGCGCCCTGCCGCTCACTGATCGGCAACGGCTCGAAACTGTCCTGCTCGAAATGCTGCAGGCCGAAGACCTCATCGACCATCAGCCCGGCGAACACGTCCTGGTGCTCCACCACCAGCACCCGCCGCTGCTTGCGCAGCGGCGACAGCTCATGGCCGAAAAAGCCGCACAGGTCCATGACCGGCAACAGCCGTCCGCGCAGGTTGGCGACGCCCTTGACCCAGGGCTTGACCCCCGGCAGTTGGGTGAAGCGCGGTTCGGGGAGCACTTCGCTGATTTCGCCCATGGGCGTCACGTACCAGTGTTCGCCCAGGCGAAAGCCGATGCCGCTCCACAGGTTCCGGCCGGCCGGCTGCGACGGCAGCTGCGCCGCCAGCGACCGGCAGCGCTGATCCATCTGCCACAGCAGCTCGAACGCGGTCAGCGACCCGCTCATGGCCGCGCGCTCAACCGGCCAGCACGTTGTTCAGGGTCTTGATCAGCGTGTCTTCTTCGACCGGTTTGGTCAGGTAATCCTTCGCGCCCTGGCGGGTGCCCCAGACCTTGTCCGTTTCCTGGTCCTTGGTGGTGATGATGATCACCGGGATGTGGCTGGTCTCGGCATCCTTGGTCAACTGGCGGGTGGCCTGGAAACCGTTGAGGCCGGGCATGACGATGTCCATCAGCACCGCGTCGGGCTTTTCCTGGCGGGCCAGGGCCACGCCGTCGGCGCCGTTTTCGGCCTTGAGCACTTCATGGCCGTGCTTCTCCAGCATGCCGGTCAGTTTGTACATTTCGGTCGGCGAATCATCGACGATCAGGATACGAGCCATGGTCTTCCCCATTTTTCTTGTCGACGCCCGGCCCGCTGGCCGGGCGTCCTTGTGCGTGTCTCACTGCGACAGGACGGCGGCAAAGCCCGGCACATGGGCCGCTATCGCGTCGAGCAGCTCTTCCTTGCTGAACGGTTTGGTCAGGAACTGATCGGAACCGACGATCCGCCCCTTGGCCTTGTCGAACAGCCCGTCCCTGGACGACAGCATGATCACCGGCGTCGCCTTGAACGCGCTGTTGTTCTTGATTAAAGCGCAGGTCTGATAACCATCCAGACGCGGCATCATGATGTCCACGAACACGATGTCCGGGTGGTGGTCGGCGATCTTCGCCAGCGCGTCGAAACCGTCGATCGCCGTGATGACTTCGCAACCTGCGTTCTTCAACAGTGTCTCGGCGGTGCGGCGAATCGTTTTCGAGTCGTCGATCACCATGACCTTCAAGGCGCTGGACTGCTGTTCCATAAGGGGGCTCTACCGTCGCCTTTGCGAATCAATTTGTCCGTTCTGCGATGACTGTCGGCTGGAAACCCTTACCGTTCAAGGGCCAGCTCGGTATGGCAGCCTTTTTAGCACAGTCTCCTGATCCAATCTATCGACGGGTTTTTCCTTGACCGCAAACCCGCCCGGAGCCACTCTGACGCCACTTTTTCCGTACCGGTCCGGTAGCCAATTTTCGAGGAAACACCCCCATGAGCGTTCGCGTCGGGATTGTGATGGACCCCATCGCCAGCATCTCCTATAAAAAGGATAGCTCGCTGGCCATGCTGCTGGCCGCGCAGAAGCGCGGCTGGGAACTGTTCTACATGGAGCAGCGCGACCTGTACCAGGCCGAAGGCCTGGCCCGGGCGAAGATGAAGCCGCTGAAGGTGTTCGCCGACCCGCAGAAGTGGTTCGAGCTGGGCGAGGAGCAGGATTCGCTCCTCAGCGACCTGAACGTGATCCTGATGCGCAAGGATCCGCCGTTCGACATGGAGTTCGTGTACTCCACCTACCTGCTCGAACAGGCCGAAAGCGCCGGCGTGCTGGTGGTCAACAAGCCGCAGAGCCTGCGCGACTGCAACGAGAAGCTGTTCGCCACGCTGTTCCCGCAGTGCACGCCGCCGACCGTGGTCAGCCGCCGCGCCGACGTGCTGCGCGAGTTCGCCGCCCAGCATGGCGACGTGATCCTCAAGCCGCTGGACGGCATGGGCGGCACCTCGATCTTCCGCCATCGCGCGGGCGACCCGAACCTGTCGGTGATCCTGGAGACCCTGACCGCCCTCGGCACCCAGCAGATCATGGGCCAGGCGTACCTGCCGGCCATCAAGGACGGCGACAAGCGCATCCTGATGATCGACGGCGAGCCGGTGGACTACTGCCTGGCGCGGATCCCGGCCCAGGGCGAGACCCGCGGCAACCTGGCGGCCGGCGGCCGCGGCGAAGCCCGCCCGCTGACCGACAAGGATCGCTGGATCGCCGCCCAGGTCGGCCCGACCCTGCGCGCCAAGGGCCTGCTGTTCGTCGGCCTGGACGTGATCGGCGAGCACCTGACCGAAATCAACGTCACCAGCCCGACCTGCATCCGCGAAATCGACAACGCCTTCGGCACCGACATCGGCGGCCTGCTGATGGAGGCCATCTGGAAAAAGCTGCAAGCTTGATGTGCGTCACATGCAGCCTGTCGCTTGATGCTTGAAGCCCAAGGCGTACAACCAACATTGCGTTATCATGCGCGGCCTGTGAAAAACGCGATGTTGGTTTCCTTGTCATGACGCTTCCGTCCGATCTGCCCGCAGAACTCGCCCATTCCGGCGTGCGCCCGGTCGATCGCCTCGGTTTTACCCTCTTTCTCGCGGCGCTGATCCACTTGGCGCTGCTGCTCGGCGTGGGCTTCACCATGGTCGAGCCCAAGCAGATCAGCAAGACCCTGGAAATCACCCTCGCCACGTTCAAGAGCGAGAAGAAGCCCGCCAAGGCGGACTTCCTCGCCCAAGAGAACCAGGAAGGCAGCGGCACGCTGGACAAGAAGGCGATCCCGAAGACCACCGAGGTCGCGCCGTTCCAGGACAACCAGGTCAAGAAAGTCACCCCGCCCCCCGCCGCCAAGGCAGAAGTGAAGGAAGCGGCGCCCAAGGCCGCCGTGACCACGGTGGCGCCGAAGCCGCAAAAGGCGCCGACCAAGAAGGAAGAGACCAAGACCGAGACCCGCCCGGCGGTCGATGCGCCGACGTTCGACAGCTCGCAGCTGTCCAGCGACATCGCCAGCCTTGAGGCGGAACTGGCCCAGGAGCAGCAGCTGTACGCCAAGCGTCCGCGGATCCACCGCCTGAGCGCCGCCTCGACCATGCGCGACAAGGGCGCCTGGTACAAGGACGAATGGCGCAAGAAGGTCGAGCGCATCGGCAACCTCAACTACCCCGACGAGGCGCGGCGCCAGCAGATCTACGGCAACCTGCGGCTGATGGTGTCGATCAACCGCGACGGCTCGCTGTATGAAGTGATGGTGCTGGAGTCCTCCGGCCAGCCGCTGCTGGACCAGGCCGCCCAGCGCATCGTCCGGCTGGCGGCGCCGTTTGCGCCGTTCACCGGCGACCTGTCGGACATCGACCGGCTGGAAATCATCCGCACCTGGAAATTCGCCCGGGGCGACCGGCTGTCCAGCAACTGACGGGACGCCTTCGCAGGCTTGCCCGCGAAGGCGTCGTCCAGGACACCGCGGGGTGCACTTGTCAGCATCCCCGGCTTGTCAGTTCGCCCCTTGACCGCCACACTAGCGCACATGAAAAACGTCAGCCCCAGCTACCTCAAGCATCAATTCCTGATCGCCATGCCGCACATGGCCGACCCCAACTTTGCCCACACCTTGACCTACATCGTCGAGCACACGGCCAATGGCGCCATGGGGCTGGTGGTGAACCGACCGCAGGAACTGAACCTGGCCGACATCCTCGAGCAACTGCGCCCGGACATCGACCCGCCGGCGCGCTGCCAGCACGTGCCGATCTACATCGGCGGACCGGTGCAGACCGACCGCGGCTTCGTCCTGCACCCGGCGGGCCAGACCTTCCAGGCCACCGTCGAGCTGGACGGCCACCTGGCGCTGTCCACGTCCCAGGACGTGCTGTTCGCCATCGCCGACGGCGTCGGCCCGGAAAAGAGCCTGATCACCCTCGGCTACGCCGGCTGGGAGGCCGGCCAACTGGAGGCCGAACTGGCCGACAACGCCTGGCTGACCTGCCCGTACGACGCCGACGTCCTGTTCAACACCCGCAGCGACCTGCGCCTGGAGGCCGCCGCCAAGCACCTGGGCATCAACCTGAGCCTTTTGACCAGCCAGGCGGGGCACGCCTGATGGCCCTGCGCCTTATCCTTGGCTTCGACTACGGCACCCGTTCGATCGGCGTGGCGGTCGGCCAGGCCGTCACCGGCCAGGCCCGCGAGCTGTGCACCCTGAGGGCGCAGAACGGGGTGCCCGACTGGAACCAGGTCGAGGCCCTGATCAAGGAATGGCAACCCGACGCCGTGGTGGTCGGCCTGCCGCTGAACATGGACGGCACGCCGAGCGAGATGTGCGAGCGCGCCGAGAAGTTCGGCCGACGCCTCAACGGCCGCTACAACCTGCCCTTCTATACCCACGACGAACGCCTGACCACCTTCGAGGCCAAGGGCGAGCGGATGGCCCGTGGCGGGCAGAAGGGCAGCTACCGCGACAACCCGGTGGACGCCATCGCCGCCGCCCTGCTGCTGCAGGGCTGGCTCGACGAAAACGCCGCTTTACTTGAATCCTGACAAGCGCTTCGGCGCTTTTCTTTTGGTTACGACCCGGGCCGCCGCCCACACGCGCCGGCCCGCCCCCGAGAAGGAGCAACCATGAGCCTGCCCAATCCCGCCGATCTGATCAGCCAGATGGCGACCCGCCTCAAGGCGCACCTGGACGCGCGCGGCATCAGCGAGCCGCGCTTCATCGGCATCCGCACCGGCGGCGTCTGGGTCGCCCAGGCCCTGCTCGAGGAACTGGGCAGCGATGCGCCGCTCGGCACCCTGGACGTCTCCTTCTACCGCGACGACTTCAGCCAGAACGGCCTGCACCCCCAGGTGCGCCCCTCGGCCCTGCCCTTCGAGATCGAAGGCCAGCACCTGGTGCTGATCGACGACGTGCTGATGAGCGGGCGCACCATCCGCGCCGCCATGAACGAACTGTTCGACTACGGCCGTCCGGCCAGCGTGACCCTGGTCTGCCTGCTGGACCTGGACGCCGGCGAGCTGCCGATCCGCCCGAACGTGGTCGGCGCCACGCTGAAGCTGGCCGCCCACGAGCGGGTCAAGCTGTCCGGCCCCGAGCTGAACCTCGAACTGCAAGACCTTGCCTTTTAATCCGCCCTATTGAGAGTCCCCTTCGCGATGACGCCTCTAGACACCAAGCGCCCGCTGCAGCTCAATGACCAGGGCCAGCTGCGCCACTTCCTCTCGCTCGACGGCCTGCGCCGCGAGCTGCTGACGGAAATCCTCGACACCGCCGACTCGTTCCTCGAAGTCGGTGCCCGGGCGGTGAAGAAAGTCCCGCTGCTGCGCGGCAAGACCGTGTGCAACGTGTTCTTCGAGAACTCCACCCGCACCCGCACCACCTTCGAGCTGGCGGCCCAGCGGCTGTCCGCGGACGTGATCACCCTGAACGTGTCGACCTCGTCGGCCAGCAAGGGCGAAACCCTGCTCGACACCCTGCGCAACCTGGAGGCCATGGCCGCCGACATGTTCGTCGTGCGCCACGGAGACTCCGGCGCCGCGCACTTCATCGCCGAGCACGTCTGCCCGCAGGTGGCGATCATCAACGGCGGCGACGGCCGCCACGCCCACCCGACCCAGGGCATGCTCGACATGCTGACCATCCGCCGGCACAAGGGCAGCTTCGAGAACCTCTCGGTGGCCATCGTCGGCGACATCCTGCACTCGCGGGTGGCGCGCTCGAACATGCTCGCCCTCAAGACCCTCGGCTGCCGGGACATCCGCGTGATCGCGCCCAAGACCCTGCTGCCGATCGGCATCGAGCAGTACGGCGTGAAGGTCTACACCGACATGGCCCAAGGCCTGAAGGACGTCGACGTGGTGATCATGCTGCGCCTGCAGCGCGAGCGCATGACCGGCGGCCTGCTGCCGAGCGAGGGCGAGTTCTACCGCCTGTTCGGCCTGACCACCGCGCGCCTGGCCGGGGCCAAGCCCGACTGCATCGTCATGCACCCGGGACCGATCAACCGCGGGGTGGAGATCGAGTCGGCGGTGGCCGACGGCCCGCACTCGGTCATCCTCAACCAAGTCACCTACGGCATCGCGATCCGCATGGCCGTGCTGTCCATGGCCATGAGCGGACAGACCGCCCAGCGCCAATTCGAGCAGGAGAACGCCCAGTGAAGCTCAGCATTCTCGGCGCACGCGTCATCGACCCGGCCAGCGGCCTGGACCGCGTCACCGACATTCACGTCGAAGCCTGCAAGATCGTCGCCCTCGGCGCCGCCCCGGCGGGATTCACCGCCGTCGAAACCATTGACGCCCAAGGCCTGGTGGCCGCTCCGGGGCTGGTCGACCTCAACGTCGCCCTGCGCGAGCCGGGCTACAGCCGCAAGGGCACCATCGCCAGCGAAACCCGCGCCGCCGCGGCCGGCGGCGTGACCAGCCTGTGCTGCCCGCCGAAGACCAAACCGGTGCTCGACACCTCCGCCGTGGCCGAACTGATCCTCGACCGCGCCCGCGAGGCCGGCAACACCAAGGTGTTCCCCATCGGCGCCCTGAGCAAAGGCCTGGAAGGCGAACAGCTGGCCGAGCTTGCGGCCCTGCGCGACGCCGGTTGCGTGGCGTTCGGCAACGGCCTCAAGAGCTTCGGCAACACCCGCACCCTGTGCCGGGCGCTGGACTACGCCGCGACCTTCGACCTGACGGTGATCTTCAACTCCCAGGACCACGACCTGGCCGACGGCGGCCTGGCCCATGAAGGCGCCACCGCCAGTTTCCTCGGCCTGCCGGGCATCCCGGAGACCGCCGAGACCGTGGCCCTGGCCCGGGACCTGCTGCTGGTGGAGCAGACCGGCGTGCGCGCGCACTTCAGCCAGCTCACCAGCGCCCGCGGCGTGGCGCTGATCGCCCAGGCCCAGGCCCGCGGCCTGAAGGTCACGGCGGACGTGGCGCTGTATCAGCTGATCCTCACCGACGAGGCGCTGATCGACTTCAGCAGCCTCTATCACGTCCAGCCGCCGCTGCGCACCCGCGCCGACCGCGACGGCCTGCGCGAAGCGGTGAAGTCCGGCGTGGTCACGGCGATCTCCAGCCACCACCAGCCCCACGAGCGCGACGCCAAACTGGCGCCGTTCGGCGCCACCGAACCGGGCATCAGCAGCGTCGAGCTGTTGCTGCCGCTGGCGATGACGCTGGTGGAGGACGGCCTGCTGGACCTGCCGACCCTGCTGGCGCGCCTGAGCGCCGGCCCTGCCGAGGCGCTGCGCCTGCCGGCGGGCAAGCTGGAGGTGGGCGGTGCGGCGGACATCGTGCTGTTCGACCCGAAGGCGTCGACCGTGGCCGGCGAGGCCTGGCTGTCGAAGGGCGAGAACTGCCCGTTCATCGGCCACAGCCTGCCGGGCGTGGTGCGCTACACTCTGGTGGACGGACGGATCAGCCACCAGGCGTAACCTGTGGCGAGGGAGCTTGCTCCCGTCGGAGGCCGTAGGACTCCCGTTTCGGGGGTCGCTATGCAACCCGGCGGGAGCAAGCTCCCTCGCCGCAATTCACTTCACTGGAAGGCGCTGCGGTTCTGCTGGTTACGCAGCGAAACCTGATCGTTCAGCGTCCAGAAGTCATACAGCACCCCGAGAAAGAACAGCCCGCCGGTCAGCAGGTACAGCAATCCGGTGATCCACTTGCCCTGATACATGCGGTGCACGCCAAACACGCCGAGGAACGTCAGCAGGATCCACGCCACGTTGTATTCGATCGGCCCTGCGGCGAATCGCAGATCCGCCTCCCGATCCATCGCCGGGATCAGGAACACGTCGATCAGCCAGCCGATGCCCAGCAATCCGAAGGTGAAGAACCAGATCGTTCCGGTCACGGGCTTGCCGTAATAGAAGCGGTGGGCGCCGGTGAAGCCGAAAATCCACAGCAGATAGCCGATCACTTTGCTGTGGGTGTCCTGGTTCGCAACGGCCGGTTGATAGCGGTTCATGAAGACCTCGATTCACGCAATAGATAAATATTCTTTAATTCTTTGTGACTTTTTTACAGGTAGCCGACGTACGGCAAATGCTACCGTGTTCCCCGTCAAAGCCTTATAGCACCTGACTTCTGTCCGACAATGGCGTCCATTTGCCGCTTGATTGGTTCCGTTGCCCCCCGTTCGAATCGACCAACGGCCTCGGAAGGGACAAAAAAGCTGTTATAAAGTTGCGCGCTAACACACAAGAGCCCTGCCTAATGCGTCCATTTTTCAAGACATGGCTAACTATTTGCCTACTGATGCCACTGGCCGCCCACGCCACCAACCGTGAGCAACGACTTCCCAACGTCAACGGCTACACCCCCAAATCCCATGCGTCTGCTCCGTCGAACAAGGGCAAGCAGAGCAAGCACACCACGCTCAGCAGCAACGGCCACAGCAAGGTCGTGCCACCGATGGCGAACAAGGAAAGCAGCAACGTCCTGAGCCGCGCGGTGAACGTCCTCGGCACGCCGTACCGCTGGGGCGGCAGCAGCCCGAGCAAGGGCTTCGACTGCAGCGGCCTGGTGAAGTACGCGTTCAACGACGCCACCTTCGACCTGCCCCGCACCTCCAACGCCATGGCCAGCGGCCACGGCGAGAAGGTCGAGCGCAAGGACCTGAAGCCGGGCGACCTGATCTTCTTCAACATCAAGAGCCGTCGGGTCAACCACGTCGCCATCTACCTGGGCAACGACCGCTTCATCCACGCCCCGCGCCGCGGCAAGGCCGTGAGCATCGACACGCTGAACAAGCCGTACTGGGAACAGCACTACGTCGTCGCCAAGCGCGTACTGCCAAAGGAACCCAAGCAGATGCGCGTCGTCCAGCGCTGAGCCCTGTGGCGAGGGAGCTTGCTCCCGCCGGAGGCCGCAGGACTCCCTCATGGGATCGCTGCGCAACCCAGCGGGAGCAAGCTCCCTCGCCACATTCTCCCCTCAGAAATTGTCCGGCGTGCGCGCCTTCTCCCGCGCATGCTCGCGGCTGATCAAGCCCTTGGTCACCAACTCCTTCAGGCACATGTCCAGGGTCTGCATCCCCAGCGACCCGCCGGTCTGGATCGCCGAATACATCTGCGCCACCTTGTCCTCGCGGATCAGGTTACGGATCGCCGAGGTGCCGAGCATGATCTCGTGGGCCGCCACCCGCCCGCCGCCGATCTTCTTGATCAGCGTCTGCGACACCACCGCCAGCAGCGACTCGGACAGCATCGAGCGCACCATCGATTTCTCGTCGCCGGGGAACACGTCCACCACCCGGTCGATGGTCTTCGCCGCCGAAGTGGTGTGCAGGGTGCCGAACACCAGGTGCCCGGTCTCGGCGGCGGTCAGCGCCAGGCGGATGGTTTCCAGGTCGCGCATCTCGCCCACCAGGATCACGTCCGGGTCTTCGCGCAGCGCCGAACGCAGGGCCGTGGCGAAACTGCGGGTATCGCGATGGACTTCGCGCTGATTGATCAGGCATTTGCGCGATTCGTGGACGAATTCGATGGGGTCTTCGATGGTCAGGATGTGATGGTGACGGTGGGTGTTGAGGTAGTCGATCATCGCCGCCAGGGTGGTGGACTTGCCTGAACCGGTGGGCCCCGTCACCAGCACCAGCCCGCGCGGGGCGTCGGTGATCTTGCGGAACACGTCGCCCATGGCCAGGTCTTCCATGGTCAGCACCTTGGACGGGATGGTGCGGAACACCGCGCCCGCGCCCCGGTTCTGGTTGAAGGCATTGACCCGGAACCGCGCCACCCCGGGCACTTCGAAGGAAAAGTCGGTTTCCAGATGTTTCTCGAAGTCCACCCGCTGGGTGTCGTTCATGATGTCGTAGATCAGTTCGTGCACCTGCTTGTGGTCCAGCGCCGGCAGATTGATCCGCCGCACGTCGCCGTCCACGCGGATCATCGGCGGCAGGCCGGCCGACAGGTGCAGGTCGGAAGCGCCCTGTTTGGCGCTGAAGGCCAGCAGTTCGGTGATATCCATAGCGTCCCCCAATTCCAGTAGAATGCCGCGAACCCTCAGACCGCCGGCGCCTCTTGATGTCCACGATAGCAGACAACATTTTCAACGTCGGGTCGCGCATCCAGGCAGCGACCCAAGCCGCCGGACGCGCCGAAAACAGCGTCAGGCTGCTGGCCGTGAGCAAGACCAAACCCGCCCAGGCCCTGCGCGACGCCTATGCCGCCGGCCTGCGGGACTTCGGCGAGAACTACCTGCAGGAAGCCCTGGGCAAGCAGCAGGAACTGACCGACCTGCCCTTGATCTGGCACTTCATCGGCCCCATTCAGTCGAACAAGACCCGCTCGATCGCCGAGCATTTCGCCTGGGTGCACTCCGTGGATCGCCTGAAAATCGCCCAACGCCTGTCCGAGCAGCGCCCGGCTGACCTGCCGCCGCTGAACATCTGCATCCAGGTCAACGTCAGCGGCGAGGCCAGCAAGTCCGGCTGCGCCCCGGCCGACCTGCCCGCCCTGGCGCAGGCCATCAGCCAATTGCCGCGCCTGAAGCTGCGCGGGCTGATGGCGATCCCCGAGCCGACCGAAGACCGGGCCGCCCAGGACGCCGCCTTCGCCGCCGTGCAGCGCTTGCAGGCCAGCCTCGACCTGCCCCTCGACACCCTTTCCATGGGCATGAGCCACGACCTCGAGTCGGCCATCGCCCAGGGCGCCACCTGGGTCCGTATCGGCACCGCCCTGTTCGGCGCCCGCGACTACGGCCACATTTCTCAATAAGGACCTGACATGAGCGATACACGCATTGCCTTTATCGGTGCCGGCAACATGGCGGCCAGCCTGATCGGCGGCCTGCGGGCCAAGGGTCTGGAAGCGGCGCGGATCCGCGCCAGCGATCCGGGCGAAGAGACCCGCGCCCGGGTCAGCGCCGAACACGGCATCGAGACCTTCGCCGACAACGCCCAGGCCATCGACGGCGCCGACGTGGTGGTGCTGGCGGTCAAGCCCCAGGCCATGAAGGCCGTGTGCGAAGCGATCCGCCCGAGCCTCAAGCCGAACCAGCTGGTGGTGTCCATCGCCGCCGGCATCACCTGCGCCAGCATGACCGCCTGGCTCGGCGAGCAACCGATCGTGCGCTGCATGCCCAACACCCCGGCCCTGCTGCGCCAGGGCGTCAGCGGCCTGTACGCCACCGCCGCCGTCAGCGCCGCGCAGCGCCAGCAGGCCGAAGAACTGCTGTCCGCCGTGGGCATTGCCTTGTGGCTGGAGCAGGAGCAGCAGCTGGACGCCGTCACCGCCGTGTCCGGCTCGGGCCCCGCTTACTTCTTCCTGCTGATCGAAGCCATGACCGCCGCCGGCGTCAAGCTCGGCCTGCCGAAGGAAACCGCCGAGCGCCTGACCCTGCAGACCGCCCTGGGCGCCGCGCACATGGCCGTCTCCAGCGATGTCGACGCCGCCGAGCTGCGCCGCCGCGTGACCTCGCCGGCCGGCACCACGGAAGCCGCCATCAAATCGTTCCAGGCCGACGGCTTCGAAGCCCTGGTGGAAAAGGCCCTCGGCGCCGCCGCGCACCGTTCGGCCGAGATGGCCGAGCAACTGGGCCGCTGATCAGCACTTCATAAGGAATCAACAATGCTTGGACTCAACGACGCTGCCATTTTCGTGATCCAGACCCTGGGCAGCCTGTACCTGCTGGTCGTCCTGATGCGCTTCATCCTGCAACTGGTGCGGGCGAACTTCTACAACCCGCTCTGCCAGTTCGTGGTCAAGGCCACCCAACCGCTGCTCAAGCCGCTGCGCCGGTTCATTCCGAGCCTGTTCGGCCTGGACATGTCGTCGCTGGTGCTGGCCCTCGTGGTGCAGATGCTGCTGTTCGCCGTGATCCTGCTGCTCAGCGGGTTCAAGGTCGATGTGCTGTTCCTGGTACCGTGGGCGCTGATCGGCCTCTTCGCGCTGTTCCTGAAGATCCTGTTCTGGGCCATGATCATCAGCGTGGTGCTGTCCTGGGTCGCGCCGGGCAGCCACAACCCCGGCGCCGAGCTGGTGCAGCAGATCACCGAGCCGGTGCTCGCGCCGTTCCGCCGCCTGGTGCCGAACCTGGGCGGCCTGGACATCTCGCCGATCTTCGCCTTCATCGTCCTGCAACTGCTGCAGAGCTGGCTGATCCCGCGCCTGGCCTTCTACGCCCTGATGCCGCGGGAACTGTTCGGCCTGATCTGATGGCCTGGTTCCGCTGGGACGGCGACGACCTGATCCTGGAATGCCACCTGCAACCTGCAGCCCGCAGCGATGACTTCGCCGGGCTGCACGGCGACCGCCTGAAGATCCGCCTGACCGCGCCGCCGGTCGAAGGCAAGGCCAATGCCTACCTGATGGGCTTCCTGGCCAAGGCGTTCGGGGTCTCCAAGAGCCAGGTCAGCCTGGTCGCCGGCGAGCTGAACCGGCAGAAGCGGGTTCGGGTCTGCTCGCCCAAGACGTTGCCCGACTTGCCGGGGCTGGCGCGTCCGGCCTGACCCACCGGCCCGGCAGCATTAGACCGAGATTCCTGTGGGAGCCAGCCTGCTGGCGATGGCGTCAGCGAAGGCGCCATCGCCAGCAGGCCGGCTCCCACCGTTCGAGCGGCACCAAAATTCCGATGCGGGGCTTCGCAACGCCCGTCCAACGGGTGAAATCAGCCCCGACGGTTGCTTGCCGCTGACCCCACCGGTCTTTAGACTTACGCCTCATTTCAACGAGAGCAGGGTCGATGCCAGCTGCCTTTCCCCCCGATTCTGTTGGTCTGGTGACGCCGCAAACGGCGCACTTCAGCGAACCGCTGGCCCTGGCCTGCGGCCGTTCGCTGGCCGCCTACGACCTGATCTACGAAACCTACGGCACGCTGAACGCGCAAGCGAGCAACGCCGTGCTGATCTGCCACGCCCTGTCCGGCCACCATCACGCCGCCGGCTACCACAGCCCCGACGACCGCAAGCCCGGTTGGTGGGACAGCTGCATCGGGCCCGGCAAGCCGGTCGACACCGACAAGTTCTTCGTGGTCAGCCTGAACAACCTCGGCGGCTGCAACGGCTCCACCGGCCCGAGCAGCGTCAACCCGGACACCGGCAAGCCGTTCGGCGCCGAGTTTCCGGTGCTCACCGTCGAGGACTGGGTGCACAGCCAGGCGCGCCTGGCCGACCGGCTCGGCATCACGCAGTGGGCGGCGGTGATCGGCGGCAGCCTCGGCGGCATGCAGGCGCTGCAATGGACCATCACCTACCCGGACCGCGTGCGCCACTGCCTGGCCATCGCCTCGGCGCCCAAGCTGTCGGCGCAGAACATCGCCTTCAACGAAGTGGCGCGCCAGGCGATCCTCACCGACCCGGAGTTCCATGGCGGCTCGTTCCAGGAACACAGCGTGATCCCCAAGCGCGGCCTGATGCTGGCGCGGATGGTCGGGCACATCACGTACCTGTCCGACGACTCCATGGGCGAGAAATTCGGCCGTGGCCTCAAGAGCGAGAAGCTCAACTACGACTTCCACAGCGTCGAGTTCCAGGTCGAATGCTACCTGCGCTATCAGGGAGAAGAGTTCTCCGGACGCTTCGACGCCAACACCTACCTGTTGATGACCAAGGCGCTGGACTACTTCGATCCGGCGGCGAACTTCGACGATAACCTGGCGAAAACCTTCGAAGGCGCGAAGGCCAAGTTCTGCGTGATGTCGTTCACCACCGACTGGCGCTTCTCCCCGGCCCGCTCGCGGGAACTGGTGGACGCACTGATGGCGGCGCGCAAGGACGTCAGCTACCTGGAGATCGACGCGCCCCAGGGCCACGACGCCTTCCTGATTCCGATCCCGCGCTATCTGCAGGCGTTCGGCAATTACATGAACCGAATCACGTTGTGAGAAAGCCATGAGAGCTGATCTGGAAATCATCCAGGAATGGATCCCCGCCGGCAGCCGCGTGCTCGACCTCGGCTGCGGCGACGGCGAGCTGCTGACCTGGCTGCGCGACCACAAGCAGGTCACCGGCTACGGCCTGGAAAACGACCCGGACAACATCGCCGAGTGCGTGGCCAAGGGCATCAACGTCATCGAGCAGGACCTGGACAAGGGCCTGGGCAACTTCGCCAGCAACAGCTTCGACATCGTGGTGATGACCCAGGCCCTGCAGGCCGTGCACTACCCGGACAGGATCCTCGACGAAATGCTGCGGGTCGGCCGCCAGTGCATCATCACCTTCCCCAACTTCGGCCACTGGCGCTGCCGCTGGTACCTGGCGAGCAAGGGACGGATGCCGGTGTCCGAGTTCCTGCCGTACACCTGGTACAACACGCCGAACATCCACTTCTGCACCTTCGAGGACTTTGAGGAACTTTGCCGCGAACGTGAGGCGAAGGTCATTGATCGGCTTGCCGTGGATCAACAGCACCGTCACGGGTGGGCCAGTAAGCTATGGCCTAATCTGTTAGGTGAGATCGGTATCTACCGCGTCAGCAGCCCAGGGCTGCAGGACCATAAGGTCGCGGTCTGAACCACGCCAATTCGAGGAGAACGATCATGCAACGCTTGATTACCGCACTGCTGGCCGCCTGCCTGAGCCTGTCGGCCGTGGCCGCCGACGCCATCAAGGGTGAACGCAAGGAAGTGTTCGGCGATGTCACCGTGCATTACAACACCTTCAACTCCACCTACCTGACGCCGGACATCGCCAAGGCCGCCGAGCTGGTCCGCAGCAAGAACCAGGGCGTGATCAACGTCTCGGTGATCAAGGCCGACAAACCGGTGATCGCCCAGGTCAGCGGCACGGTGAAGGACCTGACCAGCCAGAGCGTGCCGCTCAAGTTCCGCCAGATCACCGAACAGGGCGCGATCTACTACATCGCCCAGTTCCCGGTGGAACAGCAGGAAACCCGCACCTTCGAGATCAAGGTGCAGACCGGCGACAAGGTCGACACCATCAACTTCAACCAAGAGCTTTTCCCCGGCGAATGATGAACCTCAACACACTCGTGCTGGCCAGCCACAACGCCGGCAAACTCAAGGAACTCCAGGCCATGCTCGGCGAATCGGTGCAACTGCGCTCGATCGGCGAGTTCAGCAGCGTGGAGCCGGAAGAGACCGGCCTGTCGTTCGTCGAGAACGCGATCCTCAAGGCCCGCAACGCCGCACGCATCTCCGGCCTGCCGGCGCTGGCCGACGACTCGGGCCTGGCGGTGGACTTCCTCGGCGGCGCGCCGGGCATCTATTCGGCGCGCTACGCCGACGGCCAGGGCGATGCGGCGAACAACGCCAAGCTGCTCGACGCCCTCAAGGAGGTGCCTGAAGCCGAGCGCGGCGCCCAGTTCGTCTGCGTGCTGGCGCTGGTGCGCCACGCCGACGATCCGCTGCCGATCCTCTGCGAAGGCCTGTGGCACGGGCGGATCCTGACCGCCGCCAGCGGCGAGCACGGCTTCGGCTACGACCCGCTGTTCTGGGTGCCGGAGCGCAACCTCTCCAGCGCCGAACTGACCCCGGCGGACAAGAACCGGATCAGCCACCGCGCCCGCGCAATGGATCTGCTGCGCCAGCGTCTGGGCCTGAAATGACCGACAGCCGTCCCGCGTCGCCGCTGATCTTCGGCGGCGGCGCCGCTTCGCCCCGGGCCCCGCTGCCGACGCTGCCGCCCCTGGCGCTGTATATCCACATCCCTTGGTGCGTGCGCAAGTGCCCGTACTGCGACTTCAACTCCCACACCGCCACCCAAGTGCTGCCGGAACAAGAGTACGTCGATGCGATGCTGGCCGACCTCGACCAGGACCTTGACGCGGTGCATGGCCGCGAGCTGAGCTCGATCTTCTTCGGCGGCGGCACGCCGAGCCTGTTCAGCGCCGAGGCCTTGGGCCGCCTGCTGGAAGGCGTCAAGCAACGCATCCGCTTCGCCGACGACATCGAGATCACCCTGGAAGCCAACCCCGGCACCTTCGAGCAAGAGAAGTTCGTGGCCTACCGGGCCCTGGGGATCAATCGCCTGTCCATCGGCATCCAGAGCTTCCAGCAGCAGAAGCTTGAGGCCCTGGGGCGCATCCACAACGGCGACGAAGCGGTGCGCGCCGCCGGCATGGCCCGCCAGGCCGGGTTCGACAACTTCAACCTCGACCTGATGCACGGCCTGCCGGACCAGTCCCTGGACGACGCCCTGAGCGACCTGCGCCAGGCCATCGCCCTGAAGCCGACGCACATTTCCTGGTATCAGCTGACGCTGGAGCCGAACACGGTGTTCTGGAACCAGCCGCCCGTGCTGCCGGAAGACGACACCCTGTGGGACATCCAGGAAGCCGGGCAAGCGCTGCTGGCCGAACACGGCTACGCGCAGTACGAAGTCTCGGCCTACGCCCAGCCCGGTCGGGCGGCGCGGCACAACCTCAACTACTGGAGCTTCGGCGACTTCATCGGCATCGGCGCCGGCGCCCACGGCAAGCTCAGCCATCCGGACGGGCGCATCGTGCGTACCTGGAAAACCCGTCTGCCGAAGGACTACCTCAACCCGGCCAAAAGCTTTCAGGCCGGCGAGAAGGCCCTGACCGACGACGAAATGCCGTTCGAATTCCTGATGAACGCCCTGCGCCTGACCGCCGGCGTCGAATCGCGCCTGTACCCGGAACGCACCGGCCTGCCGCTGGAGACGCTGGCCGAAGGCCGTCGCGAGGCCGAACGAAGCGGCCTGCTGCAGGTCGAACCGTCACGTCTGGCGGCCACCGAGCGCGGACAACTCTTTCTCAACGACTTGCTGCAGACATTTCTGAGCTGATTTCAGCCCTAAGGAAACCCGCATGGATCTGATACTCGACCTGCTCGCCACCGTCTCCCGGTGGAGCCGCAGCAACCTTTCGGAAATCGCCCTGGCGCTGGTGGGCTGCCTGCTGGTGCTGTTCGGCGCCGACTTCAAGGGCTGGGTCGAGCAACGCCTGGGCAGCATCGCCGGCGCCCTGCGCGTCCCGCTGATGGCCCTGCTGTGCATGATCGGCAGCGGCGCGGCGCTGATCTACGCCACGCCGTGGGTGGTCAAGGGCCTGAGCCAGTTCAACAACTACAGCCTGGCGCCGGTGCTGCTGGTGGTGCTCGTTTTGATCGGCGTGGTCGCGGATCGCCGCTGACCGCGCATTGAAAACCGACAGGGAAGTTCATGAGCAAGAAACGGCTGGACGAAACAAGCAAATTCCTCAGCTATGTGTTGCGACACGAGCCGCAGGCGATCGGCCTGACGCTGGACTCTGAAGGCTGGACGAACATCGACACTCTGATCGATGGCGCGGCGCGGGACGGCAGAACGCTGGATCGCGCACTGATCGAAAACGTCGTGGCGAGCAGTGACAAGAAGCGCTTTTCGATCTCCGCCGACGGTCAGTCGATTCGTGCGGTTCAGGGGCACTCGACGAAAAGCGTAGAGCTTCAGTTCGAAGAAAAGCAGCCACCGGAAACGCTATACCACGGCACGGCGACGCGCTTCATGGACTCGATCAACGAGCAGGGATTGATCCCGGGATCACGCCATCACGTGCATTTGTCCCAGGAAACCGCCACTGCTTCGGCGGTTGGGCAACGTTATGGAACGGTCGTGATTCTGAAAGTCGCTGCACGGCGGATGCAGGAGCAAGGCTTCAAGTTCTATCAGGCCGAGAATGGTGTCTGGTTGACAGAGCGGGTGCCGGCGGAATTTCTTTCTGCGGTGTAATGTCCGGGTGCAGCTAAAAAAGTGGGAGCCATTGGCTCCCACTTTTTTATTGCGATGGCTTACGCCTGCTTTTCGAACTTCAGGTCCCAAACGCCATGCCCAAGACGTTCGCCGCGGCGTTCGAACTTGGTGATCGGCCGTTCGGCCGGGCGCGGCACGCACTTGCCGTCTTCGGCGAGGTTGCGGTAGCCCGGGGCGACGTTCATCACTTCCAGCATGTATTCGGCATACGGCTCCCAGTCGGTGGCCATGTGCAGGATGCCGCCGACCTTCAGCTTGCTGCGCACCAGCTCCGCGAAGGAGGCCTGGACGATGCGGCGCTTGTGGTGGCGGCTCTTGTGCCACGGATCCGGGAAGAACAGCATCAGGCGGTCGAGGCTGTTGTCGGCCACGCAGCGGTTGAGCACTTCGATCGCATCGCAGTCGTAGACGCGGACGTTGCTCAGGCCCTGGGTCAGCACGCCGTTGAGCAGCGCGCCGACACCCGGACGGTGAACCTCCACGCCGATGAAATCCTGCTCCGGCGCCGCCGCGGCCATTTCCAGCAGCGAGTGGCCCATGCCGAAGCCGATCTCCAGCGAGCGCGGCGCCGAGCGGCCGAACACCTGATCGTAATCCACCGGCGCCGGTCGTGCCGCCGGTCAACAATCCCGTCACCCTCAACGGCCTCGACG